>JBIHZW010000278.1:0-4938 GCA_044240245.1 Pseudomonas sp.
CTTTACCGTGCCAGGGAGCACGGTGCTGCGTACCACCACGGTATGCCGGGCACTCTTGTCGCGGATGGCCAGACCGATTTCGCGGCACACACCTTCGATGTAGTTGAGCGACAGATCGCCGTTCTTCTTGCTCGGCGTACCGACACAAATAAACGACATTTCGCTATCGCGCACCGCCGCCGCTACATCGGTAGTGCCACGCAGGCGCCCCGTGGTTTTACCCAGTTGCAGCAACTCTTCCAGGCCCGGTTCAACAATAGGCGACTTGCCATTGTTAATAAGGTCTATCTTGGTAGAAGAGATATCCACGCCAATAACATCATGGCCTCGAGCTGACAGGCAGCCTGCGCAAACAGCACCGACATAACCTAAACCGAAAATACTGATTCGCATCGCACTTACCTCGTCCATGTATTACGAAATTTAAGCGTGGCTATATGCCACTGCTATTTTTTGAGTGCATTGCAAAATGCACGAATGTATTAATCCGGGCATGAAAAAGTAGGCACTAAATAAAAGGTGCAGAATGGGGGCTTATATAAAGCATGCCCTTCTTTACGTTCGGCTGATCACCGCGCGGGGCTCTGGCTCGCTGTTTCTGCTGGATCGCGTCTAGGTAACCTATTCCTTTAAGTGCCATAAGACTTTTGCTGGAGTAAGTGCAGTCGCGCAGATACTTATCTGCTTGGGTACTTGCGACTGTTCTTCACGCCTCTGAGGCGGTGAAGAAATCTCTTACATCGGGTCTGAGTACCCGGCGTTTCTTATAGTTCCGGTTGTCACCGAACTTTTTAACAGAATATGTCTGACGCCATAAATACGGCGGCGTACATTAATGACGCGTCGGCGATAAAGGAGGGTTGTTGCGGCTGAGGGGTTAAAAAGTTTAACGAAATCAGGCGGGTGGCCAATTAATAGCGCGACAAACAGTCGCGATAATTAATTGGCGTCAATAATTGGTGGTTCGCAAGTGAATAATAAATTTTCACTGCCGAGCACTATTGCTCGGCATGCTCACGCAAGAAAACCAGTTTGCTGGGGGTGGACTGGGCGCTTGAGTAGGCGTAGCCCTCGTAGCTGAAGTCCTTGAGGCCGGCCGGGTTGGTCAGACGCTCCTTGATCACATAACGTGCCATCAGGCCGCGGGCTTTTTTCGCGTAGAAGCTGATGATCTTGTACTGGCCGTTCTTCAGGTCCTTGAATTCGGTGTCGATGATCTGCGCATTCAGCGCTTTGCGTTTCACCGCGCTGAAGTATTCGTTAGACGCCAGATTGAGCAGCACCTCGTCGCCCTGGGCAGCGAGTGCCTCATTTAGCCAACCGCTGATGCGTTCGCCCCAGAAGTCATAAAGGTTATTGCCGCGCGGGTTAGCCAGCTTGGTGCCCATTTCCAGGCGATAGGGTTGCATCAGATCGAGCGGGCGCAGCACGCCGTACAGGCCGGAGAGCATGCGCAGGTGGGTTTGCGCGAAGTCGAAATCGGCCTCGCTGAAATCCTCAGCGTTAAGTCCGGTGTATACGTCGCCCTTGAATGCCAGCAGCGCCTGCTTGGCGTTGGACGGGTTGAACGGCCGCTCCCAGCTGCCGAAGCGTGCGGCGTTAAGGCCGGCGAGCTTGTCCGACAGGTGCATCAGCTCGGCGATCTGCGCCGGGGTGAAGTCGCGCAGCTGCTGGATCAGGTCCTGAGCGTGGTCGAGGTGTTCTGGCTGAGTAAAACGCGGGGTCGCAGGCGGGGTGTCGTAATCAAGGGTCTTGGCCGGGGAAATCACCATCAACATAAGCTGTGCTCCTGAAAGTCTGCGGCGATTCTAGAAGCTGCCGGCGCTTGAGACTACCTATAAGGGCGATTGAGGCGCTTGACCCAGGGGCCGCCACGGGGTTGTAGTCTGCCCAGGTCGAACTCTCAAGGAGCTGTCATGACCGCTTGCAACCATTCGCGCTGGGAGCCATCCCACGACTACCGCCCGCTGGAAACCACTGCAGAGCGTCAGGCCTGGCGTGTTGCCGCGCTGACTGGAGTGACCATGCTGGTGGAAATTGTCGCCGGCTATGCGTTCAACTCCATGGCCCTGCTTGCCGATGGTTGGCATATGGCCTCGCATATGCTCGCTATCGGCCTGACGGCTCTGGCCTACCTGCTGGCGCGGCGCTACGCCAACGACCCACGTTTTGCCTTTGGCACCTGGAAGGTTGAGGTGCTGGCGGGCTTTGCCAGCTCGCTGATGTTGCTGGTAGTGGTGGCGATGCTGGCGTTCGAGTCGTTCTGGCGTTTGTTGCAGCCCCAGGTGATTGCCTTCGAGATGGCGCTGTGGGTGGCGGTGATCGGCTTATTGGTCAACCTGGCGTCTGCCTGGCTGCTGCGCGATAGCCATGATCACGGACATGCTCATAGTCACGCCGGCGCCCACGCTCATGCCGATCACGATCACGATCACGATCACGATCACGATCACGATCACGCAGCGCCTGCGGCGGGTAAGGACCTTAATCGCCATGCCGCCTTTATCCACGTGCTGGCCGATGCGCTGACCTCGGTGGCGGCCATCATCGCCTTGCTTGGCGGCTTGCTGATGGGCTGGGATTGGCTCGACCCGCTGATGGGCGTGATTGGTGCAGTGATCATTGCGGTGTGGGCCAAGGGACTGCTGATCGAAACCGGCAAGGTGCTGCTCGATCGTGAGATGGACAGCCCGGTGGTTGAGCGCGTACGCACTGCCTTGGCCCAGGAGGCAGATACCGAACTGGCGGACCTGCATCTGTGGCGTGTCGGTCGGGCGCAGTTCGCCTGCATCGTCAGCGTGGTAACCCATGGCGACGGCTCGGCGGATCGCTACAAGGCGCGGCTGGCGGGGATTGCGGAGCTGGTGCATGTGACCGTGGAGGTCAATCGCTGTGCCGATGTGCACGGGGTGGAGCGGGGCTGAATGGAAAAATCTGTGCAGCTCGAAAGCCGGTGGGACTTCCGACTTTAACGGCGACTGCGCAGTGCGCCAAGCGCTATTTGTCGCTCCGACAAATAAACCTGAAAAACCCAAAAAATACGTTTTTCTGTCATCTTTTTTGGAGTATCTAAAAGGCAAGACCGCCGAACCCTGCAGACAGGTGGCGGCCATTGGCCCTCACCTTTTTGCAGCCTTCTCAGCCTCGGCACTGAGGAGTCGACGGCCCCTCCGCGGCGCAGTCTCGCCCCTGCGTTGCTTGGCTACTACAAGAAGGTGACCGAGTATGGATGACCACGGACGCTCCAAGCCCACCGCCCCAACCCTGTATGCCCTCGACACCAATGTGCTGATCCACGACCCCAACGCGCTGCTGAATTTTCAGGAGCACCACGTTGCCATTCCCATGACCGTACTGGAGGAACTGGACAAGCTTAAAACCGGCAAACAGGGCGTGGCCGCCGAGTGCCGCCAGGCCATCCGTCTGATTGACAAGATTCTCGGCAGCGCCAATCCCGAGGAAGTGGAACACGGCGTCGCCATCCAGCGTGACAAGAGCGGCCCGTGCGGCTTCCTGTCGATTCTTATGAGCAAGAGCGCCACCCCGGTCACCTGGCTGCCGGAAGACCTCAACGACAACAAGATCATCAACCAGCTGGTCGAGCTGAAGTCCCGGCGCCCCGGGCTCAACGTGGTGCTGGTGACCAAAGACATCAACATGCGCCTCAAGGCGCGCGCCTGTGGCATCGATTCCGAGGATTACCACACCGACCAATTGGTCGACGACGTGTCCTTGCTGTCGCAGGGTTACCACAACATGGACGGCTCTTTCTGGGACCGTGTGAACAAGGTGGAAACCCGTCAGGATCACGGCCGTACCTGGCACCGCGTGCAACTCACCGACAATTTGCCGGCGGTGCATGTCAACGAGTTCATCATCGACGAGCAGGGCTTTGTCGGCTGGATCAAGGGCATCAAGCACGGTGAACTGCTGATTCTCGACATGCATCAGGAACCCTTGATGCACCAGGAAGCCTGGGGTCTGCGCCCACGGGATATCTATCAGTCACTGGCGCTGTTTGCTTTGCTTGATCCAGACATCCACCTGGTCAACCTGTCCGGCGCGGCCGGCTCCGGTAAAACCATCCTGGCCCTGGCGGCGGCCATCGAGCAGACCATGGTCAGCAAGCGCTACCGGCGCATTATCGCCACCCGCAGCGTGCAGGGGCTTGATCAGGAAATCGGCTTTCTGCCCGGCACCGAAGCCGAGAAGATGGAGCCCTGGCTTGGCGCCATCACCGACAACCTCGAAGCCCTGCATATGGACGACGAGAACACCCACGGCAGCGTCGACTACATCCTGCAAAAGGTCCCGCTGCAGTTCAAATCCCTCAACTACATCCGTGGTCGCAGCTTCCAGCAGAGCCTGATCCTCATCGACGAATGCCAGAACCTCACCCCGCACCAGATGAAAACCATCATCACCCGTGCCGGCAGCGGTTCCAAAGTGGTGTGCCTGGGTAACCTGGCGCAGATCGATACCCCTTACCTGTCGGCCCCCAGCTCGGGCCTGACCTACCTGACGGAGCGCTTCAAAGACTTCGAGCATGGCGTGCATATCACCCTGCAGGGTGTGCCGCGCTCGATCCTCGCCGAGTACGCCGAAACCCATATGTAACGCCCCTCCACCTCGCTCGCCCTGCAGGCCGTTATGCCTGCAGGGCCGGGTGCGGAGCTCGCCGCATAACCTCTCGTCTGAATCCCTTGGCATTCACAGGTGCCGAAACCTGACCCCTGGGTTTACAATCGCCGGACACCTGCCTGGAGTCTGTCTGTGTTAACCCATCTCGATTCCCAAGGCCGCGCCAATATGGTCGATGTCAGCGATAAAGCCCTGACCGTCCGTGAAGCCGTGGCTGAAGCCCTGGTGCGCATGCGCCCAGAAACCCTGCAGATGATTGCCCAGGGTGATCACCCCAAGGGCGATGTGTTCGCCGTG
>JBIHZW010000279.1:0-4926 GCA_044240245.1 Pseudomonas sp.
CGACCGTTCCTTCCTGCAGAACCTGGCCACGCGCATCCTCGAACTGGACCGTGGCGGCCTGATCGACTGGAACGGCGACTACGCCAGCTTCCTGGTGCACAAGGAAGCCACTCTGGCCGCCGAAGAAACCGCCAACGCGCTGTTCGACAAGCGCCTGGCTCAGGAAGAAGTGTGGATTCGCCAGGGCATCAAGGCCCGCCGCACCCGTAACGAAGGCCGCGTGCGCGCCCTCAAAGCCCTGCGCGTGGAGCGTAGCGAGCGCCGTGAGCGCACTGGCAAGGCCAATATCATGCTGGAAACGGCGGAGAAATCCGGCAAGCAGGTGATGGTGCTGGAAAACGTCAGTTTTGCGCATCCTGGTGGGCCGTTCCTGATCAAGGACTTCTCCATGGTGCTGCAGCGCGGCGACCGCATCGGTCTGCTCGGCGCCAACGGTACCGGCAAAACCACTCTGCTCAAGCTGATGCTTGGTGGTTTGCAGCCCACCAGCGGTGAAGTGGCCGAAGGCACACGCATCGATGTGGCTTATTTTGACCAATTGCGTCACCAGCTCGACCTGGAAAAGACCGTGATCGACAACGTCGCCGAAGGCCGCGACTTTATCGAGATCGATGGGCAGAACCGCCATGTGCTGAGCTACCTCGGCGACTTCTTGTTCAGCCCGCAGCGCGCGCGCACCCCGGTCAAGGCACTGTCTGGCGGTGAGCGGGCACGTCTCTTGCTCGCCAAGCTGTTCAGCAAGCCGGCCAACCTGCTGGTGCTGGACGAGCCGACCAACGACCTCGATGTGGAAACCCTGGAACTGCTTGAAGAAGTGCTGCTTACCTTCCCAGGCACCGTGCTGATGGTCAGCCACGATCGGGCATTCCTCGATAACGTGGTGACCAGCACCCTGGTATTCGAGGGCGAAGGGCGCGTGCGCGAATATGTCGGCGGTTATCAGGATTGGCTGCGTCAGGGCGGTTCGCCGCGCCTGCTCGGGGTTGGCGAAAGCAAAGCCGGCAAGCCTGAACTAGCCTCAGCAGTGGTCCCTGCGCCGGTTGCGGCTGAGCCCGTGGCGGCCGTTGCAGCGGTGGCGAGCAAGAAAAAACTCAGTTACAAGCTGCAGCGCGAGCTGGAGGCCATTCCGGGGCAGATTGATGTACTGGAGGGGCAGGTTGCCAGCTTGCAGGAGCAGATCGGCTCGTCGAGTTTCTATCAGCAGCCTGCGGAAAAGACCGCTGAGGTGCTGGCGAAACTGCAGGCCGTGCAGCATGAGCTGGAGCAATTGGTCGAGCGTTGGGCCGAGCTGGAAGGCTAAACCCGATGTATTAAGTACGTAACGCGCTCAAACAGGATTTTGAGACCTCTGCCGGAGACAGTCATGGCCATCGAGTACCGCATCACTCTCGACGACAATCATCAGTTCAGCTACAGGATTGAGCTGGACCGGGTGTATGAGGCAGAGGCTGCGCAAAGCGCACCGGCCTGGACGCGTCTTGAATACCAGCAGTGCAGCAATTGCCCGCTGAGCAAGGACAATTTTAGTCATTGCCCGGCGGCTGTCGATCTGCACCGGGTAATCGAGGATTTCCAGGGCCTGCCGGCGTTCAAGAAGGTGGCTGTGTGGGTGCGTACGCCTGAGCGGGAATACAACAAGCAGGTGGGCCTGGAAGAGGGGCTGCGTGCGCTGCTCGGGGTAATTATGGCCACCAGTGCCTGCCCGGTGCTGGGGAAGCTCAAACCCATGGCGCAGCATCATCTGCCGTTTGCCAATAGCCAGGAGTTTATCCTGCGCACGGTGTCGCTATACCTGACGCAGCAGTACTTCAATCTGCGCGAAGGGCGTACTCCTGACTGGGAGCTGAAGGGGTTGGTGCGCATGTTCCAGCAGTTGCAGCTGGTCAATCAGGCGTTCTGGCAGCGGATTCACGCGACCTGCGAGGGTGATTCCAACCTCAAGGCGTTCCTGACCTTCTTCTCCATGGCCTCGAGCATGACTTATTCGCTGGAAACCCAGCTGCAGAAGATTCGCCCACTGGTCATGAGCTCACCCGATAGCGGTGAATAACGCAGCCGCGTTATTCACCCACCGCTCGCGTTACTCGGCTTTTTTCAGGCGTACGGCCAGAACATCGCAGGGTGCGCCGTGCAGTACGTCATTGGCTGTCGAGCCCAGTAGCAACGCCAGGCCATGACGGCCGTGGCTGCCGACGACGATCAGGTCGCATTGCTGTTCTTCGGCCAGGCGATGGATCTCCTGGCGCGGCTGGCCGTAAGCCAGGTGGCGATGTTCGGTGCTCAGGTCGGGGTACTTGCCGGAAAATTTGTCCAAACGCTCGCGGGCTTGGTCGAATTGCTGCTGTTGCAGCATCGATAGGTCCATTGGTACATCGCCGCCAAAGGCCATGGCCATAGGTTCGACGATATGCACCACAGACAACTTGGCCCCGCTGCTGGCGGCCAGTTTCTGCGCGCGGTGCATAACCGGGTCGCATTCCTCGGTAAGGTCGACGGCGACCAGAATGTGCAGGTAGGGCATGGGGTAACTCTCCTTGCAAGTGGTTCAATGGTTTTAGTATGGCCGTCCTGAGCGCTGATGACAGGCTTTTGCCGGTGAGATAACGATATGAGTCCCTGGTTTCTGCTTTTGCTCCTGGCTTTTTTGCTCAGCCCGCTGGCCTGGCTGGTGCCCTCGCGCCACCAGCGTGGGCAGATGGATGTGCGCCTGCAGGCGCGGCGTATGGGCGTGGCGATGCAGTTGTCGCGCCAGGAGTGGCCGCATTGGTTGCTGCGTCAGCCGCCGCATTCCTGTCCGCAATACCACCGTGCACGCCGCCGCGGCCAGGTTGATAGCTGGTGCTATTGGCAGATGGAGCCGGGGCAATGGGTGAATAAATGGCGCGAGCCCTGCGCCGATCAGGCCTTGTTGACGCAATTGCAGGCCCTGCCGGCGGATGCGTTCAAGGTCGAGGCGACCGATCAAATGCTTTCGGTATGCTGGGGTGAGCGGGGCGCTAGCGAAGCGCTGGAGACAATTGTCGCGTTTCTCCAGGCCAAAGCCTGAATAAAAGAAGGCCCAGTGCGAGCACTGGGCCGGAGTACGGCCAGGCAGGCCGGTAAAACGAATGCGGATGGCGGCGGTCGCGATCAGAGGTTGGCGGCCGCGTACTGACTGGAAATCTGTTCAATGCCCTGGATGATGGTGTTGGAGTACTTGTTGACCAGAAATGGCACGCTGTTCTCGTTGTAGTTGATCAGCGACTTTTCAATATAGCGCCATTTGGTGGCGACCCCTTCCCATGATTGCTTGAGCTGCGGCGTGTTCTTTGGGTCTTTCTCCAGCGCCGCCATCTTGCTGGCGAATTCACTGACCAACTCCTCGATCGGACGCGCATCGCCGCCGCCCATAAAGGTGGCGCCTACTGAGGCGCTGCGCGAGGCGTAATCCACAGCAATGCCTTGCATCAGAATGCTCTGCTCGCGGCTGCGCTGGGTCAGGGCAGGCACGCTGTAGCTGCCTTCCTGCTGGATCTTGGTATACAGCTCCTGGCTCAGGGTCATCAGCTGCTGGTTGCGGGCAGCCAGGTCGGCTACCGGTTGCAGGTCGGTGTAACCCTGGCTCTTCAACGCGTTGATCAGGTTGTTGAGGTCGATCTCGTAACCCTTCCATTGCTGGTCCAGCTGCGAGCGCAGGGCTTTAGCACCTTCGCCGGGCATGTCCGTTAGCGCCGTCAGGTGGCTATTCACCTCGCTCACTGAGTCGTTAATCATCCGCGCATAGCGTTGATCGCCTTCCATACCGTTGAACATATAGAAGTCGCCCAGGGACTTTTGTGCGGCAAGGCGTAGCTGGTGCAGCTTAAGCAAGCTGGTGGCGGCATCTGCAGCCTGGGTGGCGGCGCTGATTAGGGGGAGGGTGATCGCGAGCAGGGTGCTCAAAACAATGGCAAGCATGCGGCTCGACATGGGGGAAACTCCGTGCGCCCTTGATTGGGCTCTAATTGTTTTTGTTTTGGCTACGGGCGGTCTAAAACGGCCGTATTGAGACGACTGTACCTGCAGCCAAATCATTTTGCTAGGTATGCGCTGGATCACACTTCTGCCTGCAGAGTTGGCGAAGTAACCGTATATCGCTGCGGATCACTGCTTGTTCGCTGCAGAGTCACCGGCGCGCCGGTGTAAGCCTGAACGTAATTTTTTGTACGCCTTTGTAGTCACTACAGGCCAATTGACAAGTAGGGGCTTTTCCTTGAAGGTGTGCACACCCAAATCAAACGGGCGTATGAATTGAGCGTTTGCCTTCAAAGGCACCGCCTTTACAGCCCGATTATCGCGTCGGTGGGTGTGCCAGGCTGATTGGGGCTACTCTGAGATGGCTATGCCGTGGAGTAGCTTGCTGGTTGGCTCCGATGTGTACTGTTCAGCTTCCATACCGTGGAGATCAGTTGATGATTTACGAAGGTAAAGCCATCACGGTTAAGGCTCTTGAGAGTGGTATTGTCGAATTGAAATTCGACCTCAAGGGTGAATCCGTCAACAAATTCAACCGTCTTACCCTCAATGAACTGCGTCAATCCGTTGATGCGATCAAGGCCGATGGTTCGATCAAGGGCGTGATTGTCACCAGTGGCAAAGACGTATTTATCGTCGGCGCCGACATCACCGAGTTCGTCGACAACTTCAAGTTGCCGGACGAAGAACTGGTGGCTGGCAACCTCGAAGCCAACAAGATCTTCAGTGATTTTGAAGACCTCAATGTTCCGACTGTTGTCGCGATCAACGGCATCGCCCTGGGCGGTGGTTTTGAGATGTGCCTGGCCGCGGATTACCGCGTCATGGCCGAAAGCGCCAAAGTTGGCCTGCCGGAAGTCAAACTGGGCATCTACCCAGGCTTCGGCGGCACCGTGCGTCTGCCACGGGTTATCGGTACCGATAACGCCGTTG
>JBIHZW010000065.1:0-15945 GCA_044240245.1 Pseudomonas sp.
CGCTGGGGTTTGTGCATGACCTGCGAGTGTCATTGTTTAACAACCTGCTGGTGCTGCCAAATCGCTATTTTGATACCCATAACTCGGGCCATCTGATTTCGCGGATCAGCTTTAACGTGACCATGGTCACGGGAGCCGCCACCGATGCGATCAAGGTGGTGGTGCGCGAGGGTATGACAGTGATTTTCCTGTTCGCCTCGTTGTTGTGGATGAATTGGAAGTTGACCCTGGTGATGCTGGCAATTCTGCCGCTGATCGGTCTGATGGTCACCAGTGCCAGCCGCAAGTTCCGTAAGCAGAGCAAGAAGATCCAGGTGGCCATGGGGGATGTTACCCACGTGGCGTCCGAGACGATTCAAGGCTATCGAGTTGTTCGCAGTTTCGGCGGCGAGTCTTACGAGCAGACCCGATTTCTCAGTGCGAGTAATAGCAACCGAGAAAAACAGCTGCGCATGACCAAGACCGGCGCGGTGTATACGCCGATGTTGCAACTGGTGATTTACAGCGCCATGGCAGTGCTGATGTTCCTAGTGCTGTTGATGCGTGGTGATGCTTCGCCGGGTGATCTGGTGGCTTATATCACCCTGGCTGGTCTGCTGCCTAAGCCTATTCGTCAGCTGTCCGAAGTCAGCGCCACGGTGCAGAAGGGCCTTGCCGGTGCCGAAAGCATTTTCGAGCAGCTGGATGAGGATCAGGAGGTCGATCACGGTACCGAAGAGCGCGCACGGGTCAGTGGTCGCCTTGAAGTACGTGATCTGAGCTTCCAGTATCCGGGCGCCGAAAAACCGGTGCTCAATAACATTTCCTTTGTTGCTGATCCTGGCCAGATGGTCGCTTTGGTGGGGCGTTCGGGCAGTGGCAAGTCCACCCTGGCCAGCTTGATCCCACGCTTCTATCACCATGAACATGGCCAGATCCTGCTCGATGGTCTGGACGTCGAACAATACCGCCTGCGCAACCTGCGTCAGCACATTGCGCTGGTGACTCAGCATGTAACCCTGTTCAACGACACCGTGACCAATAATATTGCCTACGGTGATCTGGCCGGTGCGCCGTTTGAGGATGTACGTAAGGCATCTGAAGCGGCCTACGCAGCCGAGTTTATTGAGAAGCTCCCAGAAGGCTATGCAACCCTGGTCGGTGAGAATGGCGTACTGCTCTCCGGCGGTCAGCGCCAGCGTTTGGCAATCGCCCGCGCGCTATTGAAGAACGCGCCGCTGCTGATTCTCGACGAGGCCACATCCGCGCTGGACACTGAGTCGGAGCGGCATATCCAGGGAGCGCTGGACGAGGTGATGAAAGGCCGTACCACCTTGGTTATCGCGCACCGTTTAAGCACCATCGAGAAGGCTGATCTGATTCTAGTGATGGATCAGGGGCAGATTGTCGAGCGCGGCACCCACAGCGAGTTGCTGGCGATGAATGGTTACTACGCACGCCTGCATGCGCGTGACTTCGTCGAGGTCGAAGACCTAGTCGCGGAGCCTGATGCCTGATGCTCAGTCATTTACGCGCCTGGCGTGAGCGTGGCTGGACGCCGATTGATGCTGCCGCTTATGCCGCTGCCTGGCAGCGGTTTGGTGGCAGTGTCGCTACCCATCCGCAGGTGATCGAGCGTCTGGCAGGGCTGGCCGGTTTGCCGGTGCGTTACCTGGGCTGGTGTGAGCAGGGCGAGTTGCGTGCTGCGGTGCCGACCTGGGGGCGCCATCTGGCGTTGTCCAAAGATGTACTGAAACAGGAGGGCAAGCGTGGCCTGTTCGATTTGGGTAATGCCGAGATCATCCTGCCGCTGGCGAGTGATGCGCGCGTGCTGCTGCGCCATAAAGTTCGCTACCTGTCGGTTCTGAATGCGGAGCAGGTGATCGGTCGACGTGAGCAGCCCGAAGGCCTGGCGTTGGCTCGCGAGCCTGAGGAGTACAGCAAGAAGTTTCGCTATAACCAACGCCGTGAGCAGCGCTTGCTGGAAGAGGCGGGCGGTGTTGTAAGGCCGATGCTGGCGTTGTCCGCCGGTGAGCAGGCGGTAATCTACGCCGATCTGTTTCAGCGCCGCTGGGGCTTCGAGGCGACTGGTAAGGCGCATTTGGCCGAGGTGTTTAGCCTGATGCGCGACTTTATGACCGGCTCGCTGATCTACCTGAACGACCAGCCTGTGGCGATCCAGGTGCTCTACCGTGTCGAGGCGCCGCAGTGGGTCAGCCTGGAGTACATCAACGGTGGTGTGGACCCGCAAAACCGCGAGTTCAGTCCCGGCAGCGTGCTCAGCTTTATCAACACCCAAACCGCCTGGGCTGAAGCGCGGGCTATCGGCAAACCGCTGCGTTATTCCTTTGGCCGGGCCGATCGCGAATACAAAGATCGCTGGTGCAATCGCATGCCGGTTTATCAGGTCTGATTATGTCCGCACGCAAGCAAATCCTGCTCAAGCAGCATCGTCGGCAAAAGCGCATTGCGCTGTTGGTGGCGCTTGCGCTGTTGTGCTTGCTGGGCGTATTTGCCGCCTGGTGGTGGGTGCCAGTGCTTCTGCTGGTGGGCTGGATAGCTCATGAGGCCTGGTTTGCCGACCATCTGTTTTACGCGCCGAGTGACGACTACAACTACGTCTTTGCTCAGGATGTGCCTGCATTAACTGGGCGCATCGAGGCAGGGTGCCTATCGCTGGATGGCGATATTGGCGCTGCCGATACCCTGGTTTTGCAGGTGCAGCTCAAGGCAAGCTGGCTGGGCCGCTGGTTGGACCCCTATGTGCTGATTGGCACTGACCGTCAGGATTTCGAGCGGGGCGTGAATGGCTGTCGTTACCTCAACCTGTCCGGTCCGCAGGATGCCTTGGCCACGGGGACGCTGCAGCTGCGCGGTCGCTTCTGCCGTATTGAACCGGTCGTCACTCTGTTTGCCCTGAGCAATCCGGATTATGCCGAGCAGCGCCTGATGGTGATTGCGCCGCATGCCGACGACGCCGAGCTGGCGGCGTTTGGTCTGTATAGCCGGGCGCGTGATGTCAGCATCGTGACCCTGACCCAGGGCGAAATCGAGGCTGAGTCCTATCAGGCGCTGAAGCTGGACAAAGCCGCCGCTGCCCGGCTCAAGGGGCGCCTGCGTGCGTGGGACAGCTTGGCCGTTCCGCTCTGGGGCGGTGTGCCGCAGAGTCAGTGTTTGCAGCTGGGTTATTACTGCCTGCAGTTGCCCGCGATGCAGGCGCAGCCCGAGGCGGCTTTTGCTTCGCGCGAGTCGGGCGAGGGCGACATTCGCAGCGTGCGCGCGGCCAATTCAATCGCACTGCCTGGCGACAGCGATGGCTTGCCCAGCTGGCGCAATCTGCTGGCCGATTTAGTGGCGGCGCTTGAGCACTTCCAGCCTGAGGTGGTGGTTACGCCGCACCCGCAGCTGGACCCGCACAGTGATCATGTAGCCAGTACCCAGGCGCTGCTGGAGGCGATTGAGCTGAGTAGCTGGAAGCCGAAAACCCTGCTGCTGTACGCCAACCATCTGCACGACAATGACCGCTGGCCAATGGGCCCGGCGGGCTTTGGTATTGCACTGCCGCCAGCTATTGAAGCGCTGCCGGCGGATGGCCTGTGGAGCCCTGGGTTGGATGCCGTGCGGCAGCTGGATAAGGCCATGGCCTTGGCCATGCAACACGATTTACAAGGCGCATTGCCGCTTAAACGACGCATCCGCCGGCTGATCCAGCGCCTGCTGGTCGGGCGGCGCTGGCCGGCCACCGGTGAAGATGAATTCTTCCGCAAGGCGGTGCGCCGTCACGAACTGTTCTGGGTGCGTACGCTCGACGGTTGATCAGCGTATTTACCTGCCGATGTTATGATTTGCGGCGATTCGATTTAGCCGCTTCTGGAGTGCTTATGAAATTGTCCATGCCGCGTTTCGACCAGGCCGCCGTTCTGGTGGTGGGCGACGTTATGCTCGATCGTTATTGGCATGGCGGCACCTCGCGGATTTCTCCGGAAGCGCCGGTGCCGGTGGTCAAGGTTGAGCAGATCGAGGATCGTCCAGGTGGTGCGGCCAACGTCGCGCTCAACATCGCCGCCCTCGGCGCGCCAGCTACATTGCTGGGCGTGACCGGGCAGGATGAAGCCGCTGAAAGTCTGCGCAACAGCCTGCAGGCGGTTGGGGTGAAAACCTTTTTTCAAACAATCAAAGATCAGCCCACCATCGTCAAACTGCGGGTGATGAGTCGCCATCAGCAGCTGTTGCGCATGGACTTTGAAGAACCCTTCCGCACCGACAGTGCCGCTCTGGCGGCCAGCGTCGAGGCGCAGCTGGAGGGCATCAGGGTGCTGATCCTTTCCGATTACGGCAAGGGTGCGCTGCAGAACCACCAGGCCCTGGTTCAACTGGCGCGCAGCAAAGGCATTGCCGTGCTGGCCGACCCCAAGGGTAAGGATTTTTCCATCTACCGTGGCGCCAGCCTGATTACCCCGAACCTGCACGAGTTCGAAACCATCGTCGGCCCTTGCCGCGATGAGGCCGAGCTGGTGGCCAAGGGCGCGGCGCTGATGGCCGAGCTGGAGCTGGGCGCGCTGCTGGTGACCCGCGGCGAGCATGGTATGACGCTGCTGCGCCCAGACCATCCCGCTCTGCACCTGCCGGCCCGCGCACGCGAAGTGTTCGATGTGACTGGTGCTGGCGATACAGTGATCTCCACTCTGGCCGCCAGCCTGGCCGCTGGCGAAGAGCTGCCGCATGCCGTGGCCCTAGCCAACCTGGCCGCTGGCATTGTGGTCGGCAAGCTCGGGACCGCTGCTATTAGCGCACCCGAACTGCGCCGCGCGATCCAGCGTGAAGCCGGCTCCGAGCGTGGTGTACTTAGCCTCGATCAACTGCTGCTGGCGATCGAAGATGCCCGCGCCCATGGCGAGACGATTGTTTTCACCAATGGCTGTTTCGACATTCTGCATGCCGGCCATGTGACCTACCTAGAACAGGCGCGTGCCCAGGGCGATCGGCTGGTGCTGGCAGTGAATGACGATGCCTCGGTCAGCCGCTTGAAAGGCCCAGGTCGGCCGATCAACGCGGTGGATCGGCGTATGGCCGTGCTGGCCGGCTTGGGCGCGGTGGACTGGGTGGTGAGCTTTAGCGAAGACACCCCGGAAAACCTGCTGCGTGCGGTCAAACCGGATGTGCTGGTCAAAGGCGGCGACTACGGTATCGAGCAGGTGGTCGGCGCCGATATCGTTACGGCGTATGGCGGTGAAGTGCGCGTGTTGGGGCTGGTAGAAAACAGCTCGACCACCGCCATCGTCGAGAAAATCCGCAGCAAGTAAACCTCCACGGCGACTGGCTGTTTTGCCAGTCGCTGGCGTCGGCGCGGTCATAGGCGCTTGCCCCGACCGCGCGCATGATCATCGGCATCCCCCGCATGGAGCGAAATGCCATGACTTCCGACGTACAGGGCCGTGCCCTGGCAATGCTCAACCGGGTCGCCCAGGCTGACTGGCCGGACCGCTTGAAGCTGCGCAAACCCTTCGAAAAACTTATCTACACCGGCAGCCGCGCGAGCTTTCGTGCGGCCGCGCAGCGCGCGGGCAAAGTCGCCAAATTGCCGCGCCCGGCCGATCCCGATGCCTTGTTCGATTTGTCGCTGTCCGATGAGCAGCAGATGCTGGTGGAGATGCTCGAAGCCTTCGCCGGTGAAGTGCTGTGCCCGCTGGCCCATGACGCCGATGAACAAGCCGCGCTGCCGGCCGCCTTGCTCAACCAGGCCCATGAGCTGGGGCTGACTCATTACGCAGTGAGCGAAGCACAGGGCGGCATGGCGGGCGAGCGCACTACCCTGAGTAATGCGCTGATCGCCGAGGCGCTGGGTAAGGGCGATCTGTCTCTGGCCGCGGCGTTGTTGGTGCCCTTGTCGGCGGCCAACTGCATTCGCCGCTGGGGCAATGCGTCGCAGCAGGCGCGCTGGTTGCCGGCCTTTGTCGGCGAGGAACCTGCGCCGGTGATGGCCATTGCGGTCAATGAACCGACGCCGTTGTTTGATCCGCACAAGCTGGCGACTCGGGCGCGTAAGCGCGGTAAGCATTACGTACTCAGTGGTGAGAAGAGCTTGGTGTTGCGCGGCCTGGATGCCAGTCAGCTGATCATCGCCGCGCAAGCTGCGGATGGTCCGGCGCTGTTTATTGTCGAGGCAGGCGCGAAAGGCCTGCAACGCAGCCCGCAACCGGCCATGGGCCTGAAAGCCGGCAGCACGGCGCGCGTGCGGCTCAATGGCGTCAAGGTGCCGGTTGAGGCGCGATTGGCCGCCGAGCAGTTCAACTACCAGAGCTTTCTCGATTACGCCGGCCTGGCCTGGTGCGCCCTGGCGGTGGGTACCGCGCAGGCCGCGCTGGATTATGTGGTGCCTTACTGCAATGAGCGGCTGGCCTTTGGTGAGCCGATCAGCCATCGCCAGGGCGTGGCCTTTATGGTCGCTGACATGGCCGTGGAGATCGATGCCATGCGCCTGATGGTCTGGCGCGCCTGTGCCCGCGCCGAGCAGGGTTTGCCGTTTCAACGCGAAGCCTATCTGGCGCGACTGCTGTGCAGCGAAAAGGCCATGAAGATCGGCACCGACGCCGTGCAGTTGCTCGGCGGCCATGGCTTTACCAAAGAACATCCAGCCGAGCGCTGGTACCGCGATTTGCGTGCGCTGGCGATTATGGCCGGCGGTCTCCAGCTCTAAGGGCGCCTCAAAATGAATCTGGAAACCCCAAAGAAATTCCGTGGCTTGGTTAATCAGGCTCACCAGGTGGCGGAGAATTATTTCCGGCCGCTTTCACGCAAATACGATAAGGCTGAGCACACCTATCCCAAGGAGCTGGACCTGCTTGCGGCGCTGCTCGATGGCATGAATGCCGGCTCGCCGGACGCCATCGGCGCCACCTCCGCGAGCAAACGTGGCGCGGCCCGTGAACAGCAGGAAGGCATCAAGAATGGCGGCAATCTGTCCGCGCTACTCGGGGTGATGGAGCTGTGCTGGGGCGATGTCGGTCTGCTGCTGGCCATGCCGCGTCAGGGCCTGGGCAATGCGGCGATTGCGGCGGTGGCCAATGATGAGCAACTGGCGCGCTTCGGCGGCACCTGGGCGGCCATGGCGATTACCGAGCCGGGTTGTGGTTCGGACTCGGCGGCGATTCGCACCACGGCGATCAAGGATGGCGATCACTACGTGCTCAACGGCGAGAAGATCTTTGTCACCTCTGGCGAGCGCGCGGATGCCGTAGTGGTCTGGGCCACCCTGGACAAGAACCTCGGGCGTGCGGCGATCAAGTCCTTTGTGGTTGAGCACGGCACGCCGGGCATGAGCGTCACACGGTTGGAAAAGAAACTCGGCATCAAGGCTTCGGATACGGCCTCAATCAGTTTTACTGATTGCCGCGTGCCGGCGGCCAACCTGCTGGGCAATCCCGAGATCGATGTACAGAAGGGCTTTGCCGGGGTGATGGAAACCTTCGACAACACCCGTCCACTGGTCGCCGGCATGGCGGTCGGTGTGGCCAAGGCCTCGCTGGACCGCACCCGCGAGCTGCTGAAAAAGGTTTGCAAACTGGATTACCGCACGCCGCTGCTCTGCGTCAGCCATGCCGAGGCGACGCTGTATCGCCTGGAAGCCGAATGGGAGGCCGCGCGCCTGCTGACCCTGAAAGCCGCCTGGATGGCCGACAACAAACTGCCCAACTCCAAGGAAGCGTCTATCGCCAAGGCCAAGGCCGGGCGGGTGGCCAACGAGGTGACCCTGAAGTGCGTTGAGTTGGCCGGGGTGCTGGGCTACGGCGAGGATGAGCTACTGGAGAAGTGGGCGCGCGACTCGAAGATTCTCGACATCTTCGAGGGCACCCAGCAGATCCAGTTGCTGATTGTGGCGCGGCGGCTGCTGGGCAAGAGTTCCAGCGAATTGAAGTAGTTGTTCACGCGGGCTGGGTGAACCCAGCCTGCTTGCCTGAAATCCCTTTTTGCCCTGCTTAGGTGGGGCTTTTTTGTGTCTGCAGCAGCCAATCCTTCCAGCGGATGCGTTCGTCCCGTACCAGCCAGCCATCCTGTGGTGCGAAGCTCTCCGCCAGCCATAGACCGCGGGTGCTGGCCGGTAGCAGTTGACCCTGCTTCAGGGTCAGCAGCTCGGCAGTTGGCCGGCCCTGGTCCAGCGGAATCAGAAACAGATCGGGGCGGGCGCGGTTGAGGCGGGCGATCAGTTGGCCATCTTCCAGGTGCTCATCGACATGCAGCAGGCTGAGCTGGCGCGTCTCCTTGGGCAGATCCAGGCGCAGGTCATACACCAGCTGCAGCGAGGCGGTCGGCAGGTGCACGTAGGCACGCGGGCGTTCGATCAGCTTGAGGTTGCCGCATTGCACTGGGCGCGCCGCGCCGGACAGCGGGCTGAGGCTGAAGTGCGCGGTTTCCCGGTAGCGCAGGCTGCTCTGGTAGGGCGTGGGCAGCCAGGTGTCGCCAAAGCGCCCGCTGAGCCAGCCTTCCGGGGTTTCCAGCAGGCATTCTTCGGACACTTCCTGAATCGCGGTGAGCAGCGGCAGGTTGAGTTCATGGGCCGGCACGTAGCCGGAGATCAGCTTGAGCACCACATCGCCCCGATCAGCACGGCGCTGGCGCACCAGTACCCAGTATTCGCGGCCCTGCCAGCTGAGGGTCAGCCGTACCGAAACGCCCAGGTTGGCCAGCTCCACGGCAAAGCGTTGGGTGTCGGCCACTACCACCGGTTTGCGCTTTTCCAGCATCTGGCTGAAGTTCAGCGGCATGCCCAGGCCCTGGTAACTCAGGCCTTCCGGGCTGGCTTCGACAAACAGCTGCAGGGTCTTGAAGTTGCTGGGGTCTTTGCGGATCAGGGTGCGCGGCATTGCAACTCCTCGCGGGCATGGGCATGGCCTGAGAGCTTGGCACAGATCGCCGGGTGAGACCCGTCAGGCAATATCCTGAATTACAGCGGCGGCCGTGGCGACGTTATGCGCCAGGTGGTGCGGGTTGATGGTGCCGATAATCGCGCTGCAGGCGGCCGGGTGGCTGAAAATCAGCTCGAAACTGGCGCGCACCGGGTCGACGCCCGGCGCCAGGCAGGCGTGACCGCTGGCCAGGGCCTTCTTGATCAGGATGCCTTTGCCGTGCAGTTCGGCGTAGTCGAGCACGGCCTGCTCGCTTTGCTCATTGAGGTTATAGGTGACCATCGCGCAGTCACCGTGTTCCAGCGCCAGCAGGCCGCCTTCAACGGTTTTGCCGGAGAGCCCGAAGCCGCGAATTTTGCCCTCACGCTTAAGCTCAGCCAGGGTTTCGTACACGCCGCTATCACGCAGAATAGCCACGTCGTTGCCGTCGGAATGCACCAGCAGCAGGTCGATAAAATCGGTTTCCAGACGCTTGAGGCTGCGCTCCACGGAGAAGCGGGTGTGCGCCGGGCTGAAGTCGAAGTGCGATTGGCCGTTGTCGAACTCCTCGCCGACCTTGCTGACAATCACCCACTGCTGGCGCTGGCCGCGCAACAACGGGCCGAGGCGGGTTTCGCTGGTGCCGTAGGCCGGCGCGGTATCGATCAGGTTGATGCCCAGATCATGGGCCTGGGCCAGTAGTTCGCGGGCAGCGGCGTCGCCGGGGATGGTGAAGCCGTTGGGGTATTTCACCCCCTGATCACGGCCCAGTTTGACCGTGCCCAGGCCCAGCGGCGAAACCAGCAGCTCGGTTGCGCCCAGTGGGCGATGCAGGTTGTGCAGACTGTGCAGTGGATGCATCAGAACAGTTCCTCCCAGGCGGCGGGGGCGACGGTCGGGCGCGGTAGCGCGGGCAGTGGCGCGTGTGTTGTCGGCTGAATGCCGTCACGGCTGAGGGCGGCCAGCACGCGGTCGGCAAAATCCGGGGCCAGAGCCAGTTTAGTCGGCCAGCCGACCAGCAGCTTGCCTTGCTCATGCAGGAAGGCATTGTCCGGGCGTACCAGGCCGGATTGCGCCGGCTCAGCGCGTTCCACCCGCAGCGTCGCCCATTGCGCGGCGGACAGATCGACCCAGGGCAGCAGCTCGCTCAGCTCTTTTTTCGCCGCCAGGATCTGCGCCGCTTCGTCACGGGCCACGCCATCGGCTTCGGCCAGATCGCCACCCAGGTACCAGACCCACTGGCCATCGGCGGCCGGGTGGGTGGTGATGGTGACGCGCGGCTTCGGCCCGCCGCCCAGGCAGTGGGCATACAGCGGTTTGAGTGTCGGGCCTTTGACCAGGGCCATATGCAGCGGCCGCAGTTGCTGGGCCGGCTGGCTGAGGCCGAGGCTGCTGAGCAGTTCGGCATTGCCACGGCCGGCGCTGAGAATGACGCGCTGCGCGCGGATCTCCCGGCCATCGACAACCAGCCCGGCCAGTTCGCCATTTTCCCGCAGCGGTTCGATGCGTTCGGCTGCCAGCAGGCCGTCGCCAGCCAGCTCGCTCAGGCGGCTGATCAGGCTCGGCACATCCAGCACCAGTTCGGCTAGGCGGTAGACCTTGCCCTTGAATTTCGGGTGTTGCAGCGCGGGTGGCAGTTGCTCGCCCTTGACCTGATCGACTCGGCCGCGCACGGCCTTGCTGGCAAAGAAGCTGGTGATGTTGCCGGCCAGACTGCCGGGCGACCACAGATAGTGGGCATCGGAGAGCAAGCGCACGCCGACCAGATCCAGCTCACCGCTGCCGGCCAAGGCTTCGCGCCAGCGCCGCGGCATATCGGCGATGGCTTCGGAAGCACCGGTCAGCGCGCCGTGCAGGGCGTATTTGGCGCCGCCGTGAATGATGCCCTGGGATTTCACGCTCTGCCCGCCGCCGAGGCGGGCGTTTTCCACCAGCACGGTGGCAAAGCCCTGACGACGCAGGCGCGCATTCAGCCAGAGGCCGGCGATACCGCCGCCCACGATCAAAACATCAGTGCTTAACGCCTGGGACATGCATGTGTCTCACCGGGAAAACAGGCGCGCAGTATAACCCGCTCGCGCTAGCGCGCCTCCCTTGGCTCAGTGGCCGACACTCTGCGAGAACAACTGAATCACCACCACTCCGGCGACGATCAAACCCATGCCGAGCATGGCCGGCAGGTCCAGGCGCTGCTGGTAGAGAAACACCGCGGCGATGCTCACCAGCACGATGCCCAGGCCCGCCCATACCGCGTAAGCGACGCCGACCGGGATGGTTTTCACCACCAGGCTGAGCATCCAGAACGAGATGGCGTAGCCGACCACAACCAGCAGCAGGGGTAGGGGTTTGTTGAAACCATCCAGGGCCTTCATCGAGGTGGTGGCGATGACTTCGGCAGTGATGGCAATAGCGAGGTAGAGATAGCCGCCCATGATGTGGCCTCCTTGGTGGTCTGGCGGCCATTCTAGTGATCTGGCGGATGGGATAAAGTGATTACCTATCTGATATGGAGATGGGTTATGCAGTGGAGCCTGGAGCAGATTCGCCTGTTTGTCAGCGTCGCCGATGGCCAGTCGTTCTCCGCCGTGGGCCGGCAGATGCAGCGCGCCCAATCGGCGGTGAGCAATGCGATTGCCTTGCTGGAGGCTGACCTTGGCGTGCGCCTGTTTGAGCGCAGCAGTGGCCGCCAGCCGCGCCTGACCGACGCCGGCGCGGCTCTGCTGGAAGAGGCGCGCGAGGTGCTCCGCCAGTGCCAGCGTCTGGAAGGGCGCGCACTGGGTCTGGTGCGCGGTGAAGAGGTGCGCCTGCGTTTGGCCCAGGATGAGGCGATGCCTTATCAGCCGGTGCTCGACAGCCTGGAGGCGCTGGCTCAGCAGTTCCCGCTGCTGGAGGTGCAGCTGGCCAGCGGTGCCCAGGGCGATGTGGCGCGCAAGTTGCTCGAGCACCGCGCCGACCTCGGTCTGCTGTTTCACCATGAACAGATGCCCGACGCTCTGGAGCGGCAGCGCCTGGGTACCATCGAGATGGTCACGGTGTGCGGGGCGGGGCACGCCCTGGCGGGAGCGGGGCATGTCGATCGGCGTGAGCTGGCGCGCCATCGGCAACTGCTGATGGCACCGCAGGACAGTCATTATCCCGGCGGTGAGCAGCTCAGCCCGTCGGTCTGGCGCACTGACAGCTTTTACGCCATGGCCGAGCTGCTGATGCGCAACCTCGGCTGGGCCTGGCTGCCGCGCCATGTGGTGCAGTACCCGACATATCAAAGCCAGTTGGTTGAGCTGAGCAGCGATTGGACCCCGCCGCCGCTGGTGGTGGAGCTGGTGTGCCGCCGTGATGAGGCGCTGGGCCCAGCGGCGCTGTGGCTGGCCGAGTGCTTTGCCCAGCATCTGCAGGCGATTGGCTGATGCGGGCCTGCGCCTGACTCGACGGTATTGGCCAAAGTGCATAAGCTGCGCGCCATGAATAGAAGCCTCTATACCCTGTTGTTTCATCTTGGCCTGCCGCTGGTGGCCGGGCGTCTGGCGTGGCGTGCCTGGCAGGCGCCGGCCTATGCCAAACGCATTGGCGAGCGTTTTGCCTTCGGCTTGCTACCGCTCAAGCCAGGCGGTATCTGGCTGCATGCGGTGTCGGTGGGCGAAAGCATCGCCGCTGCGCCGCTGGTGCGCGAGTTGCTGGTGCGTTATCCGCAGTTGCCGATCACTATCACCTGCATGACGCCGACCGGTTCGGAGCGCATCCAGGCGATGTTCGGTGGTGCGGAGTACGCCGGGCGGGTGCAGCATTGCTACCTGCCATATGACCTGCCCTGGGCGGCGGCGCGTTTTCTCGATCAAGTGCAGCCACGGCTGGCGGTGATCATGGAAACCGAGCTGTGGCCCAACCATATTCACCAGTGCGCCCAGCGTGGTATTCCCGTGGCGCTGGCCAACGGGCGGCTGTCCGAGCGCTCGGCGCGTGGTTATGCGCGCTTTGCCAACCTCACCGCGCCGATGCTCGCCGAGTTGAATTTACTGGCGGTGCAGACATCGCTGGAAGCCGAACGCTTTCGCAGCCTGGGTGCGCAGCCGGAGTGTGTTGAGGTTACCGGCTCGATCAAGTTTGATCTGACGATTGATCCCGAGCTGCTTACCCGCGCCGCTGCCTTGCGTGAGCAATGGCAGGCCGAGTCACGCCCGGTGTGGATTGCCGCAAGCACCCATGCTGGTGAGGATGAAATTGTCCTGGCGGCCCATCGTGAGCTGCTCAAGCAGAGTCCTGATGCGCTGTTGATTCTGGTGCCGCGCCATCCCGAGCGTTTCAATGCTGTATTCGAGTTGTGTCAGCGGCAAGGCTTCAACACGCGCCGCCGCTCAACCGGTGAAGCGCTGCTGTCGAGCGATCAAGTGCTGCTCGGCGACACCATGGGCGAGCTGCTGTTTCTCTATGCCCTGGCCGATATCGCCTTTGTCGGCGGCAGCCTGGTGGCCAATGGTGGGCATAACTTGCTGGAGCCGGCGGCGCTGGGCAAGCCAGTGCTGAGCGGCCCGCACCTGTTTAACTTTCTGGAGATTGCTGCGCAGTTGCGCGCTGCCGGCGCCTTAAGCGAGGTCGCGGATGCCGATGGTCTGGCCCAGCGAGTCGCGCAACTATGGCGTGAGCCCGAAACAGCTCAGGCCATGCGGGCTGCTGGGCAGGCGGTGATGCAGGCCAATCAGGGCGCGCTGGCGCGTTTACTGGCTGGCCTGGGACAATTGCTAGAAGGCAAGCGTTAACATGCGTCTGTTAACGGATACGCCATAAAAAAGCCCGCTGAATTCAGCGGGCTTTTTTGTTTTGCTCAACTCAGTACTGCGGGTTGCCACGCAGCTGGGCTTCGGCGGCCTTGGCCAGGTCCGGCGGGAGGAAGTCTTCGTCCGGGTTGTAGTCGGATTTCAGGTACTGCTCGAGGGCCGCCAGGTCGTCCGGGCTGAGGGTGCCGGCGGCCTGCTTCAAGCGCAGGTTGTTGAGGATGTAGTCGTAACGCGCGTTGTTGTAGTTGCGCACCGAGCTGTACAGCTGGCGCTGGGCGTCGAGCACGTCAACGATGTTACGGGTACCGACCTGGTAGCCGATTTCGGTGGCTTCCAGGGCGCTCTGGTTGGAGATGATCGACTGCTTGCGCGCCTGCACGGTTTCCACGTCGGTATTCACCGCGCGGTGCAGGTTGCGGGTGTTCTGCACCACCTGACGGCGCAGGCTTTCACGCAGCTGCTCGGTCTGGTTCAGGCGCTGGTAGGACTCGCGCACCTGGGAGCTGGTCAGGCCGCCGCTGTACAGCGGGATATTCAGTTGCAGGCCAATCGAGCGTTGCTCGACATCACCGCTGAAGCGCGCCTGGCCGGGTGCACCGGAGTTGCTGAAACCGAGGCTGTCGTTGTCGCCTTTCTGGTAGCTGGCAACCGCATCCAGAGTCGGGGCGTGGCCGGATTTACGCTGGCGCAGGGTTTCTTCGGCGGCGTCAACGGCGTAGTTGCTGGCTTGCAGATTGAGGTTCTGCGCGGCGGCGGTGTCGACCCAGGCCTTGGCGTCATTCGGCGTTGGCGCGAGGATCGGCAGGCTGTGTTCGATGCCTTCCAGGGCGGCGAAGTCGCGGTTGGTCAGGGTGATCAGGGCCTCGAAGGCGTCTTCTACCTGTTGCTGGGCGATGATGCGGTTGGCGCGGGCGGTGTCGAAACCGGCCTGGGCTTCCAGCACGTCGGTCTTGTCCGACAGGCCGACATCAAAGCGCTCGTTGGCTTGGTCCAGCTGACGCTTGAACGCGGCTTCTTCGGCCTTGGTCGAGGCCAGATTGTCCTGGGCGCGCAGTACCGCGAAGTAGGTTTCGGCGCTCTGCAGAATCAGGTTCTGTTCGGTGGCCGACAGCTCCAGCGCAGCTTGCTCGTTGGTCGCTTCGGCGGCTTGCAGTTGGAACCAGCGGTCAGCGCGGAACAGTGGCTGGCTGAGGTTGGCCTGGTACACCATGCCGCTGCGCGAGCTGGTGTTGGCAGGCGAGTCGACCTGGGTACGGGTGTCGCTCAGGTTGGCGCCGGCAGACAGGTTCGGCAGCAGGCCGGCCCGGGCCTGGGGTACCACTTCGCTGCGCGCTTCATAATCAGCACGTGCGGCGGCCAGGTCGGCATTGTTGGCGGCGGCTTCCTGGTAAACCGTGACCAGGTCAGTTTTGGTGGACAGCGGGGCTTGTTCAGCAGCCCAGGCCATTCCGTTGGACGCGGCGGCCACAGCGAGAGCCAGAGAGAGTCTGCGCAACATGAGGGTGATCCTGATTTTGGCGGTAATCGGCAAGGCTAAGGGGCGCTGCCGAGAGGGTCAAGATTTGTCTGGAGCTGAATGAGTGTAGATTGCAACAATCCGTGGCGTCTTCTACGCGTCGGGGTATTTGTAGTGGGTGCTTTCGTCACTTTCCGACGCATGGGTCATGAGAAATTGACTCCCGAGTTGGTTTTATTGGCTGGGGTTGATTAGACTGGCCGTGTTCTTGTCGGGGTGCCCCAATTGCGGGGCTGAGATTGGCAGCTGCCGGATCCCGTTGAACCTGATCAGGTTAAGGCCTGCGTAGGGAACAAGATGTGCTCGCCCTTCCTCCGGCGAGCCTCTGGCACCGCCCCTGGTGCACCTTTCGCCCTTAGAACCTGTTTACGATCTCGCGAGCTAGAGCCATGCAAGGCGAAAGCAGGCGAGGAAGCGGAGTTTACTTCTGTAAATGAGCATTCCGAGCCGGTTTTTAACGCAGCAGGGCCGACGCGCAGCAGATTGCAAATAGGTTTGTCATCCATCCAGGTTCGCTCCGACATATAGCCCTGGAGAGCCGCCGATGAGCACACAAGAAAAAAACCTCAATCCGATCCTGAGTGAATCCGCCCAGGTCGACCAGCAGTCGATCCAACCCTTCCCGCGTTCGCAGAAAGTCTATGTGCAGGGCTCGCGCCCGGACATTCTGGTGCCGATGCGGGAAATCAGCCTGGACGTCACTCCCACTGACTTCGGGGGCGAGATCAACGCGCCCGTGGTGGTCTACGACACCTCCGGCCCGTACACCGATCCGAATGTCATCATCGATGTGCGCAAG
>JBIHZW010000067.1:0-15877 GCA_044240245.1 Pseudomonas sp.
CGCGAACGATGCCGTACAGCTCCTGGCGGGTGTAGGCGAAGTGTTCACAGAGGCTCTTGTCCACCACCACGCCGCGCGCAGTCAGCTCGTGCTCGAACACCTGCTTGAGCAGCGCCGAGCAGCCGCCGCAGCCGGTAGCGGCCTTGGTGCAGGCCTTGAGCCCGGCCAGGTCGCCGCAACCGCCGTCGATGGCCGAGCAGATCGCGCCCTTGCTGACGTTGTGGCAGGAGCAGATGGTCGCGGTGTCCGGCAGCGCATCGGCACCCAGCGCCGGGGCGCCTTCGCCTTGCGGCAGGATCAGGCAGGACGGGTCGGCCGGCAGCTTGATGCCGTTCTGCACGTACTGCAGCAGGGTGTCGTAGTAGCTGTTGTCGCCGACCAGCACGGCGCCGATGGCCTGTTTGCCATCGGCGGAGACGACCAAGCGGCGGTAGCTGGCGTTGGCTTCATCGATAAAGCGGTAGCTACGCGAGCCGGCGGTGGCGCCGTGGGCATCACCGATGGAGCCAACGTCGACGCCAAGCAGCTTGAGCTTGGTCGACATGTCCGCGCCCATAAACGGCTCGCTGTCTTCGCCGCACAGCTGGGTGGCGACGCTGCGGGCCATCTGGTAGCCCGGTGCGACCAGGCCAAAGATGCCGCCGTTCCACGCCGCGCACTCGCCGATGGCGTAGATGGCCGGGTCGCTGGTGCGGCACTGGCTGTCGATGGCCACGCCACCGCGCGGGCCGAGTTCCAGGCCGCACAGCTTGGCGATGGCGTCCTGCGGGCGGATGCCGGCGGAGAACACGATCAGGTCGGTTTCCAGCCACTCGTTTTTACCAGCAGCATCCCCAGCAAAGTTCATCCGGTAGCGGTACTCGCTGCCCGGGGTGATCGACTGGGTGCCGCGCGACAGGTGCACGCTGACGCCCAGGGCTTCGATCTGCGCCTTCAACGCCAGGCCGCCATGGTCATCCAGCTGCACCGGCATCAGCCGTGGGGCGAATTCCACCACATGGGCTTCCAGGCCTAGGGACTTCAGCGCGTTGGCCGCTTCCAGACCGAGCAGGCCACCGCCAACCACCACACCACGGCGCGCGCTCTTGGCGGCGGCCTGAATGGTGTCGAGGTCGGCCAGGGTGCGGTAGACCAGGCGCGAATCGCCTTCGGCGCCTTCGATCGGCGGCACGAAGGGGTAGGAGCCGCTGGCCAGCACCAGCTGGTCGTAGGGGAAGCTGCCTTCGGTGGTGATCACTTCGCGGCGTTCGCGGTCGATCTCCAGCACCGGCACGCCAAGGTGCAGGGTCACGCCCGGCGTCTGGTACAGCTCGGCGCCGCTGAGGGCCAGGGATTCGGCATCGCGGCCGGTGAAATACTCGGAGAGGTGCACGCGGTCATAGGCGCGCAGCGGCTCTTCGCTGAAGACATGCACGCGGTACTGCGCCAGCGCGCCACGCTCGATCAGTTGCTCGACGCAATGATGGCCGACCATGCCGTTGCCGATGATGATCAGCCGCTGCTGGTCTGTGGAGGTATCTGTGCTGTTCATGGCATTTCCCGGCCGAAGCTCATCAGGTTTTTCTGCGGCAATAAAAAAAGCGCCTGAAACCTTGCGGTTTCAGGCGCCTTTGCCTGTTCTGTGCGGTGCCTGCGAGTGGCACCTGATTACCCATTGCCTGTGCAGGCTGGCGATCGCCATTGATCGAATGGGCGGCCCGAATGTGGCGGGCTCGCAGGGGCTCATGCAGCGCCTGTGCCAGTTTCCCCGCAGCGGTCTGCGGCCCGCATTGCAGCGGGCTGCAGGCGCAGTTGCAGGCTCACCTGCCCGGCGCGATAAAGACCCAAAAAGAGGCGAGCAGAGCAGCCTGCGCCCCATTATGAGTCGCTTAAAACCCACCCATCAGCCCCGCACACACCTCGCCAGGCCTTGCCGCGCGGGCGTTCAAGCCGCCCTGGCGAACCCTGGCGCGTGCCTTGCTATGGACCAACCCAGGTAATCAACGCTGATTGCCCATCCACGACAAAGACGCCGTGCCACTCCCGTTTCGACGGAGGGTTGCATGGCGTTTTGCGTTTCAGGTGCAGGAGAGGGGTGTGGCGAACAAAACGGTTCGGAGTGTCTGTCCATATTGCGGCGTCGGCTGCGGCATCGTCATGCAAGTGGAAAACGGCAAGATCGCCAAGGTCAGCGGTGACCAACAGCATCCGAGCAACTTCGGCCGCCTGTGCACCAAGGGCAGCACCTGCGCCCAGCCGCTGAACGAATCCGGCCGTATGGAACACGCCTACCTGCGCAGCGAACGTAACCGCGACCC
Source organism: Pseudomonas sp. (assembly GCA_044240245.1). Classification (GTDB taxonomy): domain Bacteria; phylum Pseudomonadota; class Gammaproteobacteria; order Pseudomonadales; family Pseudomonadaceae; genus Aquipseudomonas. The sequence goes on from JBIHZW010000067.1 coordinate 2,298, forward strand.
TGGGCAAATCGCCATGGACGCAGCCATCAGCGCCGCCGCCGCCCGCCTGCGCGCAATTCTCGACGAACACGGCCCAGACGCCATCGCCCTGTATGTCTCAGGGCAGATGTCGCTGGAGGCGCAGTACCTGGCCAACAAGCTGGTCAAAGGTTACCTGGGCAGCAACCAGATCGAATCCAACTCGCGCCTATGCATGGCCAGCGCCGGCAGCGGCTACAAGTTGTCGCTGGGTGCCGACGGCCCGCCCGGCTCGTACCAGGACTTCGACCGCGCGGATGTGCTGCTGGTGATCGGCGCGAATATGGCGGACTGTCATCCGATCCTGTTTCTACGCCTGATGGCACGGGTAAAAGCCGGCGCCAAGCTGATCGTCGTCGACCCCCGGCGCAATGCCACGGCGGACAAGGCCGACCTGTTTCTGCAGATCAAACCGGGCAGCGACCTGCTGCTGCTCAACGGCCTGCTGCACCTGCTGCACAAGAACGGCCACACCGATCCGGCCTTTATTGCCGAATTCACCGAAGGCTGGGAGGTCATGCCGGACTTCCTCGAAAGCTACACCCCCGAATACGTCGCCGCCCACACCGGGCTGAGCGAAGCAGCGATCCGCCAGGCCGCACGCTGGATCGGCGAAGCCGGCGAGTGGATGAGCTGCTGGACCATGGGCCTCAACCAGAGCACCCACGGCACCTGGAACACCAACGCCCTGTGCAACCTGCACCTGGCCACCGGCAAGATCTGCCGCCCCGGCAGCGGGCCGTTCTCCCTCACCGGCCAGCCCAACGCCATGGGCGGCCGCGAGATGGGCTATATGGGCCCCGGTCTACCGGGCCAGCGCAGTGTGCTGGTGGATGACGACCGCGCCTTTGTCGAGCAAGTATGGGGCGTGCCCGCCGGCACCCTGCACACCCGCCTGGGCGGCGGCAGCGTGACCCTATTCGAGGATCTGGCAGCCGGCAAGGTCAAGGCCTGCTGGATCATCTGCACCAATCCAGTGGCGAGCATGGCCAACCGTAGCAAGGTGATCGAAGGACTGAAGGTCGCCGAACTGGTGATCGCCCAGGACGCGTTTCTCGACACCGAAACCAATCGCTACGCCGACATTCTCCTGCCCGGCGCACTGTGGGCCGAAGCCGAAGGGGTGATGATCAACTCCGAGCGCAACCTGACCCTGATGCCGCAAGCCGTCGAGCCGCCCGGCGAGGCCATGGCCGACTGGCAGATCATCGCCGAGGTGGCCTGCGCCATGGGCTTTGCCGACGGCTTCAGCTACGAATCAGCCGAGCAGGTATTCGAGGAAATCAAACGCTTCCACAACCGCAAAACCGGTTATGACCTGCGCGGCGCCAGCTACCCGCGCCTGCGCCAAACGCCGCTGCAATGGCCCTGCGCCAGCGAAGCAGGCGACGGGCGTATGCCGCTGCGCTACATCAACGACGGCATCAGCCAGCATCTGCACATTCGCGCAGATGGCAGCAGGCCGCGCCTGGCCTTTGCCACGCCCAGCGGCAAGGCGCAGTTCTTCCCGCGCCCGCACCTCGACCCGGCGGAAATGCCCGATGCCGACTTCCCCTTTGTGCTCAATACCGGGCGCCTGCAGCACCAGTGGCACACCCTGACCAAAACCGGCAAGGTCGCCACACTGAACAAGCTCAACCCGGGCCCCTTTATCGAAGTGCACCCGCAGGACGCCGCCGCCCTCGGCGTGCGCGACCGTGATCAGCTGGAAGTCCGCTCACGGCGTGGGCATGCCGTGCTGCCGGTGCACATCAGCGACCGCGTGCTGCCCGGCGGCTGCTTTGCGCCGTTCCACTGGAACGATGTGTACGGCGACAACCTGGCGATCAACGCGGTGACCAGCGACGCCATCGACCCCATCTCGCAGCAGCCGGAATTCAAGTTCTGCGCGGTCAGCCTGCGGCGTATCGAGCTGATCGCCCATCAGCGCCTCGATACGCCCGCCGCCGAGGCAGTCGACAGCACTCGCCTATCTCACCAGCCCGAGGAACTCGCGATGTCGAGCATCGAAACCTTTGCGGCCCTGGTCGGCGTAGATTGCAGCGCGCCGCCGTCCCTCAGCGAAAGCGAGCGCAGCTATATGGCCGGCTATATCAGCGGCTTGCGCAGCAACCCCGGCGGCGGTGTACCCAGCCTGCCAAGCCAGGCGCCCCTGGCCGAGCCGACCCGCCTGTGGCTCGACGGCATGCTCGCTGGAATATTCAGCCGCGTCGCACCCGCGGCGCTGACAGCGAGCCCTGCGGTAACCCTGCTGTGGGCCTCGCAAACCGGCAATGCCGAAGCACTGGCCGAACGCCTGGCCGCGCACCTGAGCGAGGCCGGGGTTGCCGTGGCACTGAGCTGCATGGCCGATTACCCACCGCAGCAACTGGCCAGCGCCGGCTCGGTGCTGCTGCTGAGCAGCACCTTCGGCGACGGCGATGCGCCGGACAACGGCCAGGCCTTCTGGAGTGCCCTGCAGACCAGCGACCTGCGCCTGGAAAATCTGCGCTATGCGGTACTGGCGCTTGGCGACCCGAACTACGAGCAGTTCTGCCAGCACGGCAAAAATCTCGACCGCCGCCTGGCCGAGCTCGGCGCCACACCGCTAAGGCCCTGCATGGATTGCGACAGCGACTTCGACGACGCAGCAGCGGCCTGGCTAAGTGAGCTGCTGCCGTTGCTGCGTCCGGCGGCAACGCCGGCTCCCGCGCACCGCGCAGCCGCAACTGAGCCCGTCAGCACGGTGAGCAAGACCCAACCGCTGCCTGCGCGTCTGGCGCTGAACCTGCGCCTGAACGCCGAAGGCGCGAGCAAAGACACCCGCCAGTTCGCCTTCGCCCTGGGCGACTCCGGCCTGACCTACGAAGCCGGCGATGCCCTCGGCGTATGGCCGCGCAACTGCCCGGAGCTGGTCGAGGAAGTGCTCGAACTGACGCGCCTGGACGGCGAACAACTGGTCAACGTGGCCAAGGTCGGCGACCTGTCGCTGCGTGAGGCGCTTAGCAGCCATTTCGAAATTGCCCGACCGAGCAACGAGGCTCTCGCCCTGGTCGCCGAACGCAGCGCCAGCAGTGAGCTGCGCAGCCTGCTTGGCGAGCGCAAGGCCGAGCTGAAGGACTGGCTGTGGGGCCGCCAACTGGCCGATGTGCTACAGGCCTATCCAGCCGAACACACTGCTAGCGAACTGCTGGGCAGCCTCAAGCGTCTGCAACCGCGCCTGTACTCCATCTCATCGAGCCCCAAGGCGCATGCCGGCGAAGTGCACCTGACCGTTTCCGCCGTGCGCTACGGCAAGCGCAAGGGCGTGGCCTCGACCTTTCTCGCCGACCGCGTTGGTAACGGCGAGGTGCCGCTGTTTGTGCAGAGCAACAAATACTTCCGCGTGCCGCAAAATGGCGACGTGCCGATGATCATGATCGGCCCCGGCACCGGCGTGGCGCCGTTTCGCGGCTTCCTCCACGAACGCCGCGCGCGCGGCGATGCCGGGAAGAACTGGCTGTTCTTCGGCGAACAGCATGCGGCCAGCGACTTCTACTACCGCGACGAGCTGACCACGATGCAGCACGACGGCCTGCTGACCAACCTCAGCCTGGCCTTCTCCCGCGATCAGGCGCAGAAGATTTACGTGCAGGATCGTATTCGCGAGCAGGGCGGCGAGCTTTGGCGCTGGCTGGAGGAGGGTGCGCAGCTGTATGTCTGCGGCGACGCCAACCGCATGGCCAAGGATGTCGAACAGGCACTACGGGATGTGGCGCGCAAGCACGGCGGTTTGAGCGAGGAAAAAGCCGCCGAACATATTCGCCGTCTGGCCGAACAGAAGCGTTATCTGCGCGACGTTTACTGAAGACTCAAAACTTGCGCCAGACACTGGCCAGCCAGGGTTGCTGCTCACGCGGCAAACCCGCCGGGCGGTAGTAATGCTGCAGTTCGCTGAAGCCGGCGGCGTTGAGCAATACGCGCCAGTTGGCCAGGTCGTGATAGGCACCGTAGCGCTCACCATTCCAGCCTTCCTGGTTGTCACCACGGGGGTTGGAGCTAAACAGCACGCCGCCGGGTTTGAGGGTGGCATGCAGCTGCTGCAGCACCCGTGGCAGTTCCTGGCGGGGAATATGAAACAGCGAGGCATTGGCGAACACCCCGTCGAAGCGCTCCGGCGGCAGATCAAGGGCGAGAAAGTCCTGCTGCCAGGCTTCGCAGCCACTGTCGGCGCGGGCCATTTCGACAAAGCGCGCGCAACCGTCCAAACCGACAGCGCTGTGGCCCATGGCGCTAAAGGTGCGCAGATCACGCCCCGGGCCGCAGCCGAAATCGAGAATCTGGTAGGGCGCAGTGACCTGGATATCTTCGAGCAGGGCAGCGATATTCTGGCTGACATCGTGGTCGCGGGTGCCCTCGCGAAAGTCTTCGGCGCAGCCCTGATAATGGCGCAGGGTCAATGCGCTGATCTGCGCCAGTTCGTCGGCACTCAATCCCACAGTCTTAGCCCTCGGCCAGCAGGCGACGCAGTTCGGCCAACACCGGGGCGCTGGCTGGACGCACATCGCGCCACAGGGCAAAGGCTTCAGCGGCTTGCTCGACCAGCATGCCCAGGCCATCCAGAGTGCGCGCTGCGCCGTGCTCGGCAGCCCAGCGGTTAAAGGCGGTCAATTCCTTGCCGTACATCATGTCGTAGCACAGGGTATGCCCAGGCTGGATCAGGCTCGGCGCAATCGGCGGCAACTCGCCGGCCAGGCTGGCCGAGGTGCCGTTGATAATCAGGTCCACCGGCGCATCAATCCAGTCATAACCGCTGGCAACCACCGGGCCCAGGTCGGCGAATTCGCGGGCCAGTTGCTCGGCCTTTTCCACCGTGCGGTTGGCAATCACCAGCGCCGCCGGCTGCTCGGCCAACAATGGCTCCAGCACCCCGCGCACCGCACCACCCGCGCCGAGCAGGAGAATGCGTTTGCCCTTGAGGTTTACCCCGGCATTCACCGTCAGATCACGTACCAGGCCAGCACCGTCGGTGTTGTCGCCAAACAGACTGCCGTCGTCGAGTTTCTTCAGGGTATTTACCGCACCGGCGCGTTGAGCACGGGCGCTGAGCTGATCGACAAGAGCAAACGCCTGCTCCTTAAACGGCACCGTGACATTGGCGCCCAGACCTTCGGCAAAGAATGCGCGGGCAAATCCGGGGAAGTCTTCAAGCGGCGCGAGCAAGGCTTCATAACTCAGCTGCTCGCCAGTCTGCTGGGCAAACAGGCGATGAATCAGCGGCGACTTGCTGTGGCCGATTGGGTTGCCGAATACGCCGTAGCGGTCCATCAGCGGCCCGCCTCATTCAGCCAGTCACGATCTGTCAGGAAATACTCTGTCAGACGCGCCTCTTCGCTGCCCGGCTCCGGCTTCCAGTCGTAGCCCCAGCGCACATGTGGCGGCAGCGACATAAGGATCGACTCGGTACGCCCACCGGACTGCAGGCCGAACAGCGTGCCACGGTCGAACACCAGGTTGAACTCGACATAGCGGCCCCGGCGGAAGGCCTGGAACTCACGCTCGCGCTCGCCATAGGGGGTGAGCTTGCGGCGCTGCACGATAGGCAGATAGGCCGCGATATAGGCATCGCCGATGGCGCGCATAAAGGCGAAGCTGGTGTCGAAATCCCACTGATTGAGGTCATCGAAAAACAGCCCGCCAATGCCGCGCGGCTCGCCGCGGTGCTTGAGATGGAAGTAGCGATCACACCAGGCCTTGAACTTCGGATAGACCTCGGCACCGAAGGGCGCGCAGGCGTTATGGGCGACCTGGTGCCAGTGCCTGCAGTCTTCTTCATTGCCGTAGTAGGGCGTCAGGTCGAAGCCGCCACCGAACCACCAGACCGGCTCTTCACCTTCTTTCTCGGCGCTGAAGAAGCGCACGTTGGCGTGGGAGGTCGGCACATAGGGGTTTTCCGGGTGGATCACCAGCGATACGCCAAGGGCCTCGAAGCCACGCCCAGCCAGTTCCGGTCGGTGTGCACTGGCCGAGGGCGGCAGACTGTCGCCGAACACATGGGAGAAGTTCACCCCGCCCTTTTCGATCACCGCACCGTTCTCCATCACCCGCGTGCGGCCGCCACCGCCGGCTGGCCGCTGCCAGGCATCCTCGAAGAATTCGGCACCACCATCTTCGGCTTGCAGGGCAGTGCAGATACGGTCTTGCAGATCCAGCAGGTAGGCTTTGACGGCCTCAGTACGGTCACTCACGGCGGCACCTTGAAAACGGGTAAGGCCAGGCGGCACGTGGCCGCAGGGAAAAATGGGCGGCCAGCATAACATTATGGCCTGCCATCCATGGCGGCCCCCCTCCGGGCCGTCGCTACGCGACGTTAAAAATGGCTCCCGGCCATTTTTTTGCCACCACGCGGCCGCAGTTGACGGCGGTCAATGCAGACGATTGGATAACGGCACGTTTCTGCCCGTACGGGCATCATCCAGGCATTCAATCGCGGAAGACTCTGAAAATGGCCATGCGTATCCAGTTCAACCGTCACGGCGGCCCGGACGTTCTCGATTACAGCGACTACAAGCCCGCCGCCCCTGGCCCGAATGAGGTACGGGTGCATAACCAGGCGATTGGCCTGAATTTTATCGACACCTATTTCCGCAACGGCCTGTATGCGCCGCCAGCGCTGCCGTCCAGCCTGGGCACCGAGGGTGCGGGGATCGTCGAGGCGGTGGGTACTGCGGTCAGCGGCTTTCAGGTGGGCGACCGTGTGGCTTATGCCACCGGACCACTGGGAGCGTACAGCGAGCTGCACGTACTACCGGCCGAGAAGCTGGTGAAACTGCCGGATGCGATCAGCTTCGAGCAAGCCGCCGCAGTGATGCTCAAGGGCCTGACCGTGCAGTACCTGCTGCGCCAGACCTATCCGCTGCAGGGCGGCGAAACCATCTTGTTTCATGCCGCCGCCGGCGGGGTCGGCTCCTTTGCCTGCCAATGGGCCAGAGCGCTTGGGGTCAGGCTGATCGGTACGGTCAGCTCGGCGGAAAAAGCCGCACGGGCCAAAGAGCAGGGTGCCTGGGCGACCATCGACTACAGCCATGAAAACGTTGCCCAGCGCGTGCTGGAACTGACCGATGGCAAGAAGTGCCCGGTGGTCTACGACGGCGTCGGCAAAGACACCTGGGAAACCTCGCTAGATTGCGTGGCGCCGCGCGGCCTGCTGGTCAGCTTCGGCAATGCCTCTGGCGCAGTCAGCGGAGTCAACCTGGGCATCCTGGCGCAGAAGGGCTCGCTGTTCGTCACTCGGCCGACCCTGGCCGGCTACGCCGACACGCCTTCCCGGCTGCAAAACATGGCGGACGAACTGTTCGGCATGATCGCCAGCGGCCAGCTGCAGGTGGAGATCAGCAACCGCTATGCGCTCAAGGACGCCGCGCTGGCACAAACCGCCTTGAGCGCGCGGCAGACCACCGGCTCGAGCATCCTGCTGCCCTAGGCGGTTAGGCTGTGGTCAGGACGCCCTGACCACATCGCCGCTGATCAGATCACGGATCAGGCTGGGGTTCTTGCGGCCGCCCAAAGCCCCGCCAAGCACTGCATCCAGCTGACCAGGGAAGTACTGCTCGACACGCAGGCGCGAACGCGCAGACCGGCGGCCTGCCGGATTGGCCGAGGTCGAGACTAGCGGCCCGGTCAGACGGCAGAGTGCACGCACCTGCGGATGATCACTGACACGCAGGGCCACGCTGCTGTGCTGGCCGCTGATCCACTCGGGCAGACGGTTTTGATGCGGCACCAGCCAGGTGTTGGGCCCCGGCCAGCTGCCGGCCAGGCGCGCCAACCAGATTTCCGGCAGGTCTTCGAGAAGAAAATCGAACTGTTCAATATCGGCGGCCACCAGAATCAGCCCCTTGTGCACCGGACGATCCTTCAGTGCCAGCAAACGCTCCACCGCTTCGTCATGCCAGGGATCACAACCCAGCCCCCATACCGCTTCGGTCGGATAGGCAATCACCCCGCCATTGCGCACCACTCGTGCGGCTTGCTGTATCTGCCAGTTGCTGACCATTCACTGCTCTCCACTAAGGCCTGGCGGGCAGTGTATCCAAGCTAAAGCGCGCGGCCCACCCAGCGGCCGTTTTCGCAGGCAACGCGGCCGTCCAGCTCCAGCTCGGTCAGCGCAGCCAACACTTCGGCCAACGACAAACCACTGGCGACCATCAGCGCTTCGCTGCTATGCGGCGCAGCATGCAAGAGGGCCAGTAATGGATGACGGGGAGGCTCTGGCCTGCGGGCGACGTTGGTGGGTGGCTGCGCCTGCCAGCCGCGCAATGCCTGCAGAATATCTTCGATACTTTCCACCAGTGTCGCCCCTTCGCGGATCAACTGATGACAGCCACGGGCGCCGGGATGATGGATCGAACCGGGGATCGCATACACCTCGCGGCCCTGTTCAGCCGCCAGGCGCGCGGTGATTAGCGAGCCGCTGGAGGGGCTGGCCTCCGCCACCAGCACACCCAACGAAAGGCCACTGATGATTCTGTTACGCCGCGGAAAATTGCTCGCCTGGGGCGGACAATCCAGCGGCAACTCGGAAACCAGTGCGCCGCCACCGGCGACGATATCTGCGGCGAGTTTCTTGTGCCGCGCTGGATATAAACACTGCAAGCCGGTGCCGAGCACCGCTACCGTCTTGCCGCCGGCATCCAGTGCGCCCTGATGGGCCGCGCCATCAATGCCCAAGGCCAAGCCGCTGGTAATCACAAAGCCGCCGCCGGCCAGGCTGCGGGCAAAACTCTGCGCGGTATCCAAACCCGGCCGCGATGCGCGCCGGCTACCCACCATGGCCAGTTGCGGCTGCTCCAGCAGCGTTGGGTCACCTTCAATAAACAGCAGCGGCGGCGCATCCGCCAATTCGGCCAGCAAACCCGGATAAATCGTGTCATCCCACATCAGTAGGTGATGCGTATCGGCGTCCAGCCAGGCCAGGCTCTGCGCTGCGCGCTCACGCACCTCGCCACTGCGCCGCGCCTCACTGCAGGCCTGCGGCAAACCTAGGGAACGCCAGGCACTGGCCGGTGCGCTGAGCGCGGCAGAGGCACTGTCGAAGGCACTGAGGAGTTTACGAAAGCGTCGAGGACCCAACTCCGGCAAGCAGTTCAGGCGCAGACGGGCTTCAAGCTCAGCGGGAGAGACAGCAGGGAAAATAGCAGAAGGTTGCGACATGCGGATCATCCTTGATCGGTCGCGCCGCACAGCGGCAGGGTGGCGGCCAGGGATGGCACGCCATAAAAAGCCCCGCATTTGCGGGGCTTTTCGGTGTTACGGATTACGCACTTTGTCCATCAGTTCAAGCGAGCGAGAAGCCCCAAGCACCAGGCCATAGCTAAGTTTGTCGTAGGTGCGGAACACCATCAACAAACCGGAACGCTCGTCCGGAATCTTCACCGATTCGCCGGTTACGCGGTCGCGCACGGTTTCACCGGTCTTGTAGATCGCCAGCACGTTGCCTTCGCTCAGGCCATCACGGGCGCCCTTGTTGATGGTTACCACATCGAACTGACCGATCTGAGTCACGCCACGCGGTACATCGAGGATCACACCGTTGATCTCGCCAGCCGGCTCACTCGGCATAAAGGACGAGTTGATCGCACGCTCTTCTGTAGGGAACAAACGGTCACCGAGACGTACTTCCTGAGTCGAGCGACTCAGCAGCATAGTGCCGACATCGCCTTCCTCGGCAACGATCTCACCCGAGCCGATATCATCGGCATTGATCCCAAGGAATTCCTGAGTATCCGGGTCGGTGTAGGTTTTACCCTGACGGAAGATGCCGTAAGCCGGCGCCGATTCATCAAAGGCACCGCGGGCATACACGCGATCACCAGCACCACTGACTACGCGTTCGGCGTTGCCGGCAACGATATACGGCGCGCCCTGAAACTGCTCAGGGGTATCGACGATGCGGTTGACCAGCAGGAAACTGTTGATTGCCTCCAACGGAATCGCCGGAATGGCTTCGGCCATCGGCGTGCTACGCACCTGTGGCGACAGCTTGATGGTGCCGCGCGACTCGCCGCGATTAAGCATCAGGCGCGGCTGACCATCGATATACACCAGGCTGAGTTGGTCGCCCGGATAGATCAGATGGGGGTTTTCCACCTGTGGGTTGGCGTGCCAGATTTCTGGCCACTTCCACGGCTGGCTGAGAAATTTTCCGGAGATATCCCAGAGGGTATCGCCCTTGACCACGGTATAACGGTCTGGGTGACCGTCCTTGAGTTGCACTTCGGCCTGGGCCAAGCCGCTTGCGGCAAGCAGCAGCAGGGCGAGTAGTGATTTCCTCATGCGGTGAATCCCTTTATTATGTGCCTTCACGTGGAGCGCCCTAGCGCCGCGACAAAACCCAGTAGTGCTGCGGCGTGAAGCCGTTTTTCAATGCTGCTCATCATCTTAGCAGCGGATTTTGACTTTATTCCACAAGTGCATCACAAACGCATATGGCGATCCTGAATATCCTCGAATTTCCCGATCCGCGCCTGCGCACCATCGCCAAGCCGGTGGACGTGGTCGATGACGCCTTGCGTCAGCTGATCGACGACATGTTTGAAACCATGTACGACGCCCCGGGTATTGGCTTAGCCGCCACCCAGGTCAACGTACACAAACGCCTGGTGGTCATGGACCTTTCCGAGGACAAGAGCGAGCCGCGGGTGTTTATCAACCCCGAGTTCGAGCCGCTGACCGAGGAAATGGAGCAATACCAGGAAGGCTGCCTGTCGGTGCCGGGTTTCTACGAAAACGTCGATCGCCCACAAAAGGTCAAGATCAAGGCCCTGGACCGCGACGGCCAGCCCTATGAGCTGATCGCCGAAGGCCTGCTCGCCGTGTGCATCCAGCACGAATGCGACCACCTCAATGGCAAGCTGTTTGTTGATTACCTGTCTAATCTCAAACGCGACCGGATCAAGAAGAAGCTGGAAAAGCAGCACCGCCAGCAAGCTTGAGCCACACCTTTCAAAGGCTTGCTACGGCAAGCCTTTTTCTTTCTAGCAGTGAGAACCCATGTCTGAGTCTTTGCGTATTGTCTTTGCCGGCACCCCGGAATTCGCCGCCGAACACCTCAAGGCCTTGCTCGACACGTCACACCAGATCATTGCCGTGTACAGCCAGCCTGATCGCCCGGCCGGCCGAGGGCAGAAGCTCACACCAAGCCCGGTCAAGCAGCTCGCTCTGCAGCATGACATCCCGGTGTATCAGCCGCAGACCCTGCGCGATCCCGCGGCTCAAGCCGAATTGGCTGCACTCAAGCCCGACCTGATGGTGGTGGTGGCTTACGGCCTGATCCTGCCGCAAATGGTGCTCGATATCCCGCGCCTGGGCTGTATCAACAGTCACGCCTCGCTGCTGCCACGCTGGCGTGGCGCCGCGCCAATCCAGCGCGCGGTTGAGGCTGGTGATGCCGAGTCCGGGGTAACGGTGATGCAGATGGAAGCCGGCCTGGATACCGGGCCGATGTTACTCAAGGTCAGCACGCCCATTTCTAGCGAAGATACCGGTGGCAGCCTGCACGATCGCCTGGCCACACTCGGCCCACAGGCCGTGATCGCCGCCGTCAGCGGCCTGGCCGCCGGAAATCTGGTTGGCGAAGTGCAGGACGATAGCCTGGCGACCTACGCGCACAAGCTGAACAAGGACGAAGCGCGCCTGGATTGGACGCGCCCGGCGCTGGAGTTGGAGCGGCTGGTTCGCGCCTTCAACCCCTGGCCGATCTGCCATAGCACGCTAGGTGGCGAAGCCGTCAAGGTACACGCCGCGGCACTGGGCGAAGGACAGGGCCAATCCGGCAGCATCCTCGCCGCCGATAAATCCGGGCTGACCGTGGCATGTGGAGCAGGCGCGCTGCGCCTGACCCGCCTGCAACTGCCCGGCGGCAAGGCGCTGAACTTCAGTGACCTGTACAACAGCCGCCGCGAGCAGTTCGCCCCCGGCCTGGTGCTATTGTGATGAGGGCATGCCAATGAACCCGCGTCTCGCAGCCGCCCGCGCCCTGGCCGTGGTGCTCAATGGCAAAGCCTCGCTGGGTAGCAGCCTGCCGCCGTTGCTGGATAAGGTTGAGCAGCGCGACCGTGGCCTGGCCCAGGACCTGGCCTTTGGCACCGCACGCTGGCAGCCACGCCTGGCCTTGATCGCCGAGAAGCTGCTGCAGAAACCCTTCAAAGCCGCCGACCGCGATGTCGAAGCGCTGCTGCTGATCGGCCTGTATCAGCTGTTCTACACGCGCATTCCGGCTCACGCCGCCATCGGCGAGACGGTGGCCTGCGTCGACAAGCTAAAGAAACCTTCGCTCAAGGGCCTGCTCAATGCCGTGTTGCGCAATGCCCAACGCGAGCATGAGGCGCTGCTGGCCGAGCTGGACCGCGACCCGGTGCTGCATACCGCCCACCCGCGCTGGCTGCAGAAAGCCCTGAAAGCCCAGTGGCCAGAGCAGTGGGAAGCCATCTGCGCGGCCAACAACGCCCATCCGCCGCTGATTCTGCGGGTCAACCGCCGTCTCGGCAGCCGTGATGACTATCTGGCCGAACTGCGCCGCGTAGGCTTTGAAGCAGAACCCTGCAGCTTTAGCTGCGATGGCATCCGCCTGCTGCAGGCCTGTGATGTCACCACCCTGCCGGGCTTTGCCGAAGGCCGCGTCAGCGTGCAGGACGAAGCGGCGCAGCTGGCGGCCGAACTGCTCGACCTAGCCCCCGACCAGCGCGTGCTGGACGCCTGCGCCGCGCCCGGCGGCAAGACCTGCCACCTGCTGGAAGCCGAGCCCGCGCTGGCCGGCGTGGTGGCGGTGGATCTGGAAGAAAAACGCCTGGTGCGCGTACGCGAGAACCTCAAACGCCTTGGCCTGCACGCCGAGCTGATCGCCGCCGATGGCCGTGATCTGGCCGCCTGGTGGGACGGTAAGCCGTTCCAGCGCATTCTGCTCGACGCCCCCTGCTCGGCCACCGGGGTGATCCGCCGGCACCCGGATATCAAACTGACCCGCCAGGCCGATGATATTCCCGCGCTGGCCAAGCTGCAGGGCGAGCTGCTGGATGCCCTGTGGCAGACCCTGGAGGTCGGCGGCATCCTGCTCTATGCCACCTGCTCGGTGATGCCGGCGGAGAACAGCGACAACATTGCTGCTTTTCTGGCGCGCACGCCGGGTGCTCGCGAACTGGATATCGCCGGGGCGTTCGGTATCAAACCGGCCCACGGTCGCCAGCTATTCCCGCAAGTAGACGGCCACGATGGCTTCTACTATGCCAAGCTGATGAAAATCGCTGCCGTCCCGCGCGGCTGAGGAACAGACTGCATGAAGATCATCATTCTCGGTGCAGGCCAGGTTGGCGGCACCCTGGCGGAACACCTGGCCAGCGAAGCCAACGACATCACCGTGGTCGACACCGACGGCGAACGCCTGCGTGACCTCGGCGACCGCCTGGATATCCGCACCGTACAGGGCCGCGGCTCGTTCCCCACGGTGCTGCGCCAGGCCGGCGCGGACGATGCCGATATGCTGGTGGCGGTGACCAACAGCGATGAAATCAACATGATCGCCTGCCAGGTGGCCTACAGCCTGTTCC
>JBIHZW010000068.1:0-15811 GCA_044240245.1 Pseudomonas sp.
CCTCGACGATCAGGTCGAACTGGGCACGCGCAATATCAAGGTGGCCCTGCGCCGCTTGCGCAAATTCGCCCGTCAGGGCGCGCAGGACGAGCTGGACCTGGACGGCACTATCGACCACACCGCAAAGGACGGCGGCCTGCTGAATATCCAGATGCGCCCGGAACGGCGCAATGCAGTGAAGTTGCTGATCCTGTTCGACATCGGCGGCTCGATGGACGCCCACGTCAAGGTCTGCGAAGAGCTGTTCAGCGCCTGCAAGACCGAGTTCAAGCATATGGAGTACTTCTACTTCCATAACTGCGTGTACGAGTCGGTGTGGAAGAACAACCTGCGTCGCACCTCCGAGCGTTTCTCCACCCAGGATCTGCTGCACAAGTACGGCGCGGACTACAAAGTGGTGTTCGTCGGCGACGCGGCCATGGCGCCCTACGAGATCACCCAGGCCGGCGGCAGCGTCGAGCACTGGAATGAGGAGCCGGGCTACGTCTGGATCAAGCGCTTTATGGAGAAGTACAAGAAGCTTATCTGGATCAACCCCTACCCCAAGGACACCTGGAACTACACAGCCTCAACCAACATCATGCGTGAGCTGTTGGAAGATCAGATGTATCCGCTGACCCTGCAGGGTCTGGAAGACGGGATGAAGTTTCTCTCCAAGTAAAACCAACGGGCCCTGCAGGGCCCGTTGTTCTTTAGGGCGCTTTAACTGGGACTGCTATCGCTGCCGGTCAGGCAGTCGACCAGTGCTGCGGCAAACCCTGACAACAGCTCGCGCTTGCGCACACAGACCTTCATATCACGCTGCGCCCAGGATTCTTCCAGCTCAATCACCGCCAACTGCGCGCCAGCGGTTACCGCACTGCGCGGCACCAGGCCGATGCCGACGCCGGCACTTACCATGCGGCACACCGCCTCGAAGCTGCGCACCTGAATTCGCACCTCAAGATGTCGCCCCAGCGCGGCGGCCGCATTCATCGTAAAGGTGTGAATCGCCGAGCCTGAATGCAATATGACAAAGGGGTAATCCAAAACTTGAGTAAACAGGCTGCTGACGTGCGCAGCGAGCGGATGATCGGCCGGTGCAATCAGCACCAGCCGGTCGGCCCGGTATGGGATCAGTTCAACCTCAGCGCCTTCAATCGTCCCCGCCACCACGCCCACTTCCACCTCGCCGCGCGCTACCGCCATCAGCACCTGCGGGCTGGTGTGTTCCTCCAGGGAAATACTGACTTGCGGATGACGCTGCAAAAAGCTCGAAAGGCTGTCGGGTAGAAAGGTATGGGTAGCGTGCGTATTGGCCCACAGGCTGACATGGCCGCGCACACCTTTGGCGTAGGGCGTAAGGTCGGCGTGCATCTGTTCGAGCTGGGCAAACACCTGGCGCGCATGGCGCAGCAACGCCTCGCCTGCGCGGGTCAGGCTGACGCCACGCGCTTCGCGGAGCAACAGCGGTGTGCCAATCGACTCTTCCAGCACACGCATGCGATGGCTCGCCGAAGACGCCGCCAAGTGCACACGCTCGGCACCACGGGTTAAATTCTTCGCTTCGGCAATCGCCACAAACAGACGAAGATCAATCAGGTCGTAATGCATAGCGTTAGTTAAATCCGAACGATTAATTATGAAAAAGCCAATTCCATAGGGATTCTATACCCAGCACCATTCGGCTCAGCACAACTCTTTAGGACGTTACTCAGCATGCCATGGAAAACCTGGTCAGCCGAACGATTGGGCATCGCACTGGCGGTACTCGCCGCCTTCGGTTTCTCGTTCAAGGCGATCTTCGTCAAGCTGGCCTATGCCGCCGCGCCAGTGGACGCAGTCACTCTGCTGACGCTGCGCATGAGCTTTGCCCTGCCTATCGCTCTGTGGGCCACGCTGTGGCTGTGTCGCGCTGCGCCGCCGCTTACCCGCAAAGACTGGGGCATGCTGATCGCCCTGGGCTTGCTGGGTTACTACGGCGCCAGCATTCTTGATTTTATTGGCCTGCAGTACATCTCGGCGGCGCTGGAACGCCTGATTCTGTTTATCTACCCAACCATGACCGTGCTGATCGGCGTGCTGTTTATGGGTAAGCGGCTGGAGAAGCGCCAGGTGGCGGCACTGCTGCTGTC
The DNA here is from genome assembly GCA_044240245.1 of Pseudomonas sp. GTDB lineage: Bacteria > Pseudomonadota > Gammaproteobacteria > Pseudomonadales > Pseudomonadaceae > Aquipseudomonas. Next base: position 2,115 of record JBIHZW010000068.1, read on the forward strand.
CTACGCGGGCATCGGCCTGGCGTTCGCCCACGATCTGCAAGTAGCCGAGGACCTGCATACGGTGTTGATCGGCGCCGCCTTTATCTTCGGCTCCGCATTGTCCTACGCGCTGTACAGTTCGGGGGCCGAAGTCGCCATTCACCGGCTGGGCACCATCCGCTTTGCCGCCCTGGCGATTATCGTGTCCACCTTTGCCACGCAGATTCACTTCCTCGCCACGCAACCGTTTTCCGCACTGCAGCAGCCTGTGGAGGTGTATGCGTACAGCGCGGCGATGGCGATTTTCTCCACGGTGCTGCCGATATTCTGGCAATCGGCTGCACTGCGCCTGATCGGTTCGGCGCGTACCGTGCTGATTGGCACACTGGGGCCGATCCTGACGATTGTCTTCGCCTGGATGTTGTTGTCGGAGCCGGTGTCGTTCGCCCAGCTGGCGGGGGCAGGCCTGGTACTGGCGGGAGTGTTGTTGGTGTCGCGACGTAAAACAGTGCCTGTTCAGCCAGCACCTACCGCCGAGGATGTTCGCCCTAGCACGCAGGCACTCGCCACGCCGGTTCCCCCCGGCCAGTAGGCTTAGAAGCGGTTTATCCGCAGAAACAACAAGGGCTCTTGCGAGCCCTTGAAAGTGATGCAACTTAGCGCCAATGCCGCTGCTGCACCTTCTGGCTGCGGCCCGCACCAAACAGCATGCCGACCAGCAGCGCCAGGCTTTCCAGCAACCAGGCCAGCAGCATGGCGCAGGCAATGCCCCAAGCGATGGCCTCGGGGGCTAGCAGCACCTGGTAGCGGTAGGCGGCGAAGGTTTCTTCCATTAACTCATGGTCGGCAGCGGTAGCCAGATGCCAGACCTGGCCGTACCAAGGCCCTTGCATGGCCTTGGATTCACGCTCGAGGAATGCCGAGCGTTCGACCAGCGTGCCCAGGCTCTGCGCGTCGCTGCGCATCACTGGGTCGGCACTGGCCTGGTAATGGCCGACCAAGGCGACCAGATCACCTTTGAAAAAGCGCCGAGCCGTTTCACGAAAGCCCTTGAGGCCCAACTCCGATTCGATGCGATGGGCTTCGACGCGCTTGCTGTAGTCGTCGATAAAACCCGGAACCTGCACCCCAACCAGCAAGCCCAAAGCAAACAAGGCCAACCGCAGATAGCTTCTAAACATGTCCCCTCCCCCAATTCAGTTCGCTATGCCTTGCGCCACACACTCACCCCCCCGCCACAAACGCCACTCACCCGGCTGGTAAAGCGTCCAGCTCTCGTTGTCGGTCAACGGCTCGGTCGCCAAAACGCTGACCACGTCATTGGGCGTGGTTTCCGCCTGAAAATCCACCTGCATATCGGCATCTTTCAGATGCGCCGGGCCAAACGGCGCACGTCGGGTGATATGCGCCAACTTGCTGCTGCAGAAGCTGAACAGCCAGTCACCATCGCTGAGCAGACAGTTGAATACACCGTGCTGACGATAGCCGGCGCAGGCACTGACCAGGGTGGGCAGCAATTCCTCCACCGTCACCGGTTCGGGAAAGGCCTGGCGCAGGCGATTGAGCAAATCACAGAAAGCCGCTTCGCTGTCGGTGTCGCCAATCGGCCGGTAGTTATCGAGTTGCGGGGCGAAATCGGCCAGTTGGCCGTTGTGCGCAAAGCACCAGTTACGCCCCCACATCTCGCGCACGAACGGATGGGTGTTGGCCAGGCAGACGCGGCCGACATTGGCTTGGCGGATATGCCCGATCACCACTTCGCTCTTGATCGGGTAGCGCTGCACCAGCTGCGCCACCTCTGATTCGCTGCTGGCGCGAGGGTCCTGAAACAGGCGCAGGCCGCGCCCCTCGTAAAAACCGATGCCCCAGCCATCGCGGTGCGGGCCAGTACGTCCGCCGCGCTGCATAAGGCCGGTAAAGCTGAAGACGATATCGGTCGGCACATTGGCGCTCATGCCCAGCAATTCACACATTGCGTAACGCCTCGCGCAGCTGCTGCGCCTCAATAGCCAGACGCGCCTCGATACGTTTGCGCGCCAAGGGTAGAAACCGCGTCAGGGCGCGCCAGAGCAACTGCGTGACATCGCCGCTGCGCCGTGGAATCAGGTGCAGATGCAGGTGCGGCACATGCTGATTGGAGGTCGGCCCGTCGTTGATCAGAAAATTGATGCCATGTTCGCCATAACCGGCCGCGCGCAAAGCGGCGGCCATACGTTGCGCCAGCGGCAGCAAGTGCTCGCTAGCAGTAGTGGAGAGGTCTTTGAGAAAGGGCGCGTGTTCGCGGCTGACAATCAGCACATGGGCCGGGCGCAGGGGGAAGATATCCAGCAGGACAATAAAGTGCTCGTCCTCATAAATACGCTCGGCAGGCAATTGCTCAGCGGCAATTGCACAGAACACACACTCCATAACCCCCTCCTTAGTCAGTGAGGGGACATGCTGAACGGCTGTGTGCTTTGGCGCAAGGGCAGCGACGTCAGGCGACGCCGCAGCGGCTTACAAACGTGGCTCTACTCGCAGGCGGCGCTCGCCACGGGCATCGTAACGGGTGTCGCCGAAATCCTGCTCATCGCGCGCCATCATCTCGCGCAGGGTCGGCTCGTCATCGGCAATCGGTGCAGGCCCTTTGCGCGCCTGCCACCAACGTTCCACGGGCCAGCGCACGGCGACAAACAGCAGGTACAAGGTGAACATGATCAGGCCGTACATGCTCAGGTCCGCCACCGCGCGCCAGACGTTGTTGCCCACATCCAGCAACAGGTCCATGGCGGTGATCGCCACCGCAGGGGCGAACTGGTCCTTACCGGGGTCGACGATGGTCGGGCTGAACAGCAGCACCACAACCAGCACGCGCAATGGCTCGCGCAGGTAGCGCCACATCCAGCTGGTCAGGCGAAACCACACCAACAGGCAACCAAGAGCCGCCAGCAGATAGGCGCCCCAGGCAAGCAGGTAGTCGTTTTCAGTCATAAAACGCAAATTCTCTGGCATTGAAGACCGGGCGGCGCACGCGCATAAGCGCGCAGATTTCAGCAGCCGACGGGCGAAGTGGCGCTTATGATAACGGCTTTTGCCTGCTTAGGCGCCCCTGCTGTCGGCCGCCAACCCAACGGAGTTACCCAATGCAACACGCCCCCATCGCCCGCGCAGACAACGCTGCCGACCCGTATCGCTGGCTGGAAAACCGCGACGACGCTGAGGTGCTTGATTACCTCAAGGCGGAAAATGCCTACCTGGAACAGCAGCTCAGCGAGCAACTGCAGCTGCGCGAAACATTGTTTCAGGAGATCAAGGGGCGCATCCGCGAAACCGACCTCAGTCTGCCGTCGCCCTGGGGCCCGTATCTGTATTACCAGCGCACCACCGCCGGCGATGAATACCCGCGGCATTACCGCTGCCGCAAACCCGCTGATGGCTCGCTGACTGTCGATGAAGCCAGCGAACAGCTACTGCTCGACCCCAATGCCCTGGCCGATGGTGGCTTTATCTCGCTCGGCGCCTTCAGCATCAGCCCTGACCATCAGCGCCTAGCCTACAGCCTGGATACCAGCGGCGAGGAAACCTATCAGCTGTTCGTCAAGGAACTGGCCGACGACAGCCTGATCGAGCTGCCGTTCGAGGAATGCGATGGCAGCATGACCTGGGCCAATGACAGCCAAACGCTGTTCTTCGGCGAGCTGGACGACACCCACCGGCCGCACAAGCTGTATCGCCACCGTCTAGGCACCGGCGCAGCCGAACTGGTGTTCCACGAGCCGGACGGGCGCTTCTTCCTCAGTTGCTACCGCAGCAGCTCCGAACGCCAACTGATCCTGCAACTGGGCAGCAAGACCACCAGCGAAGCCTGGGTACTGGATGCTGCCACTCCGCAAGCCGCGTTCAGCTGCGTGGCCCCGCGCGAAGAAGGCCACGAATATGACGTGGACCACGGCACCCTGAATGGCGACTGGACCTGGTTTATCCGCAGCAACCAGCACGGCATCAACTTCGCCCTGTTCGCGGCCTGCGAAGCAGCTCCGAGCCGCAGTCACTGGCAATTGCTGCGCGCCCATGATCCAGAAGTAATGCTGGAAGGCTTTAGCCTTAATCAGCAAGCGCTGGTGCTTAGCCTGCGTGAAGGCGGCTTGCCGATTATCGAAGTGCAGCCGCAAGGGCAAGCGGCCTACCGCGTGCAGCTACCGGACGCCGCCTACAGCCTGTATGTACAGGACAGCCTGGAATTCGACAGCCCGGCGATTCGCCTGCGCTATGAAGCGCTCAATCGCCCGGCGCAGGTTCGTCAGCTGGAGCTGGCCACGGGCGCGCAATTGGTGCTCAAGCAAACCCCGGTGCTTGGGCAGTTCGATGCCGACAGCTATGTCAGCCAACGCCTGTGGGCGACGGCCGCAGATGGCAGCCAGGTGCCAATCAGCTTGGTGGCCAAGCGCGAAGTGCTTGGCACCTCTGCCCCGCTCTACCTCTATGGCTACGGCGCTTATGGCGAAAGCCTCGACCCCTGGTTCTCCCATGCTCGTCTGAGCCTGCTGGAGCGCGGTTTCGTATTTGCCATCGCCCATGTACGCGGTGGCGGCGAGCTGGGCGAAGCCTGGTACCGCGCCGGCAAGCTGGAACACAAGCAGAACTCGTTCAGCGACTTTATCGCCTGCGCCGAACACCTGATCACACAGGGTTACACCAGCCCGGCGCAGCTGGCCATTAGCGGCGGCAGCGCGGGCGGTTTGCTGATGGGCGCGGTGCTCAATCAGCGTCCCGAGTTGTTCGCCGCCGCCATCGCCGAGGTGCCGTTTGTCGATGTGCTCAACACCATGCAGAACCCCGACCTGCCGCTGACCGTCACCGAGTACGACGAATGGGGCGACCCCAACCAACCCGAGGTATTCGAGCGAATCAAAGCCTACGCGCCTTACGAGAACGTGCAGGCCCAGGCCTACCCGGCGATTCTTGCAGTGGCCGGCTACAACGACAGCCGGGTGCAGTACTGGGAAGCCGCCAAATGGGTGGCCAAGCTGCGCGCGCAGAAAACCGACAACAACCTATTGCTGCTAAAAACCGAACTGGACGCCGGCCACGGCGGCATGAGCGGTCGTTATCAGGCCCTCAAGGATGCCGCCCTGGAATACGCTTTTATCCTCAAGGTACTGGGCCTGGTTTGAGCCCAGCCCGCCGCTCTGCCGCCCGCTCTTATGCGGACTAAAGGAGCGGCGCAAGCTCAGAGTAATTCGCGCTAAACAGCGGACGTTTAGGGCGAAAAATTACTTGACCGTTCATGCAGATTTAACCTGTCTGACTTGCAAGTTCGGCTAGGCTGAATGGCACGCTGGCGTACTGCCATCTCACCCATTCAACTGCCTGCTCACCATGGACGGTCTGTGATGAAAAACTGGAAGATCAGAACCCACCTATTCCTGCTTTCCGGTTGCCTGCTACTCGGCCTCCTCTGCGTGGGCGGCCTTGGCCTGTATGGCTTACAGGCCACCGTCAAAGGGCTGCAAACGGTTTACCTGGACCGTGTGGTACCGCTGCGCGACCTCAAGCTGATTGCCGACCTCTACGCCGTCAATATCGTCGATGCGACCCACAAGGCGCGCAGCGGCGAGCTGGATGAGAACACCGCGCAACAGCTGATCGAACAAGCCCAGGTGCGTATCGAAGAAACCTGGCAGGCCTATCTGGCCACCGAACTGATCCGCGAAGAAAGCCAGCTGATCGAGCAGATCAGCCCGCTGATGCAACAAGCTCAGCAACCGCTAAATGAGCTGCAAAGCCTGCTCAATCGTGGCGATAAAGCCGGCGTTGAAGCCTTTGCCAGCCAGCGCCTCTATCCACTGATCGACCCGCTGTCAGAGAAATTTGCCGAACTGATCGACGTACAGCTGCTTGAAGCCAAGCGCCAATACCAACTGGGCGAAGCCGCCTATGCCAGCAACCTCAACCTGAGCATCAGCGTGCTGCTGATTGCCCTGTTGGTTGGCCTGACGCAGGTGTTCTATTTCATTCGCCTGATGAGCCGGCAACTGGGTGCCGAGCCCGGTGAGCTGGAAGAAATCAGCGCGCACATTGCCGAAGGCCGCCTGGGCGGCAAAACCTTGGGCAACCAGGTGATGACTGGCGTGATGAAATCCGTGCAGAGCATGCGCCGTGGCCTACAGGACATGATCGGCAATATCGGCGAAGCCTCCGAGCAGATCGAATGCGCCACCCTGCAACTGGCCGCCTCTTCCGAGCAGGTGCTGACCAGCGCCAACGTGCAGAGCGACACCGCCTCGGCCATGGCCGCCACCGTCGAACAGCTGGCGGTGAGCATCAACCACATTGCCGAAAACGCCCAGCAAACCTACGACATGGCAAAGAAAGCCGGCGACATGACCGACGCAGGCATTCAGGTGATGGCCCGCGCCACCGCAGAAATGCACAAGATCGCCGAGCTGGTGGCCGAGAGTTCGCAGGATGTGGAAACCCTGGCCGCGCAATCACGCAATATCAGCGCGATTGTCGATGTAATTCGCGGCATCGCCGAACAAACCAACTTGCTCGCTCTTAACGCGGCCATCGAAGCCGCGCGTGCCGGCGAGCAAGGCCGTGGCTTTGCCGTGGTGGCCGATGAAGTACGCAGTTTGGCCGGGCGCACTGCTCAGTCCACCACCGAGATCATCGCCCTGGTCGATGCCATTCACAGCGGCATGCACAAGGCGAAAAACAGCATGGCTGCCGGCTGCGAACGGGTCAGCATTGGCACCCAGCTGGTCGATCAGGCGGGCAGCTCGATGACAGGGATTCGCCTGGCGCTGAATGAATCACTCCAGGCCGTCAGCGTGATCTCGCTGTCGTTGCAGGAGCAACGCGCTGCCAGCGAACAGGTGGCCATGAGCGTGGAGCGGGTGGCACAGATCGTCGAAGAAAACTCCGCCGCGCAAGGCGGCATCGTTCAGGCTATCCAGTCCCTGCAAGCCATGTCCGGGCGCTTGCAAGGCGTGATGCGGCGCTTCAGTTTCTAGACCGTCCAGGCCACTCGGCAGCAGGTCGCGAGTGGCGCTGGCGAGCCAAGTGGCAGGCGGCTAAGGTCAATCTATGCGACTGACCTCGCGCCACGTCTATCCAGGCTGCCGTCCATGCCCGCCCACTCCCAACTGATTGATGAAATACGCGACATGCTGCTCGATTGCGGTCTGTTCGACAGCCTCACGCCCAACGAGCTGCTCAGTGCCGCCGGCTACTTCAACATCAGCAAATGCGCCCCGGAGGCAAGCATCTGCCGCGAAGGCGACCCGGGCACCTTTATGTGCATCATCCATGCGGGCGCTGTATCGGTGCGCAAGATCAACTCCAGCGGCGAAACCATCGAGTTGGCCAAGCTGCGCAAGGGCCGCGCCTTTGGCGAGATGGCGGTGCTCGACGGTGAACGCCGTTCGGCCAGTTGCATCGCCGTTAGTGACTGCAGCCTGCTGATGCTGGCCAGGGACTCACTGGACAAGATGCTCGGCGAAGCCCCCAAGACCGCTGCCAAGGTCATCCGCGCCATTGCCATCGCCATGTCCCGGCGCTTGCGGATGGCCGATGGGCAGTTGGTCGAGCAGCAGCTCTAGCCACCCGCAACTCACTCGTCGGGCTTCGGCACCGGCTGGGTATTGCGCTCGCGCTGCTGTTGCAGCAACGGCACATCCTGATCGCTACGCGGCTGGTTGGATTGTGGCTGCGGCGCCTGCTTGAGCAGCGGCGGGTTATTGCGGGCCGGGGCTGGTAAATGCTGCGGCGGCGCCGGCGCATAGGGTTGCGGCGTGGCGGTACCTGGGGCACCTGCCGCTGGTGCTGTGCTCGGAATTTTCGGCGGTTGCTGGGCAAGCAACGCGGTGCTGGCCAGCGTGGTCAGCACAAGTAATAGGGTTGTCAGGCGCATGGTGCTATCTCCAGGGCAGTTATCCTCTTGGGCAACAACCCTGCAGCTAAGTGCCGCACGGGCGGTTCTCACTGACCACCGGCAAGGCTAGACTGAGCGCACAGCCCCAGCGTACGAGAATCCAGATGAGCAGCGACAAATCCCCCTCCGCCACCGGCAAGCTTGACCGCATCCTCGCCGAGGCCCAGCGCTCGCGTGAAGAAGGCTACCGGGACAAGGCACTGAAGATGTACCCGCACGTCTGCGGCCGCTGCGCCCGCGAGTTCTCCGGCAAGCGCCTGAGCGAGCTGACCGTGCACCACCGCGATCACAACCACGACAATAACCCGCAAGACGGCTCCAACTGGGAGCTGCTGTGCCTGTATTGCCATGACAACGAACACTCGCGCTACACCGACCAGCAGTACTTCAGCGAAGGTTCGCTGAGCACACCGAAGACTGCTCAGGCGACCCACAACCCCTTCGCCGACCTGGCTGCAAGGCTGAAAAAGCAGTAGCGCAATACTCTGGGAACCCGCTTGCTGACGATCTTAGGGTCGTCGCATCGCCAGCAAGCTGGCTCCTAGAAAAATCAGGCCGCTGCCATAAAGGTATACTCGCGTCTTTTTTGTCGCCCGCACCCTTGGCGCGGCTGCAAAACTTCTCCCGAAAATTCTGCGCGAGTGCCACCGTGGCCAACAAGAGATACGCCTGCATCGGCCTGTTCAACCCTAAATCCCCGGAAAACGTCGGCTCAGTGATGCGCGCAGCCGGCTGCTATAGCGCGGCCTCGGTGTTCTACAGCGGCAAACGCTACGCCCGTGCCCGCGATTTTATTACCGACACCCAGCGCATCTATATGGATATTCCGCTGATTGGCGTGGAAGACCTGCAGCAGATCATTCCCATCGGCTGTACGCCGGTGGCCGTGGAGCTGGTCGAAGGCGCACGGCCACTGCCGCAATACACCCACCCCGACCGCGCCATCTATATCTTCGGCCCCGAAGACGGCTCGCTGAGCAAGGAAGTCCTCGACTGGTGCGAGGACGTGATCTACATCCCCACCCAGGGCTGCATGAACCTCGCCGCCACCGTCAATGTGGTGCTCTACGACCGCATGGCCAAAGGCATCAACACCAAGTCCGGGCCAGGGCTCAAGTAGACCGCAACCCAGTGCTTACAACCCTGACTTGAGCCGACTGAAGGCGCGGGTCAATGCGCGGTTGAACGCCTTGGCGTTGTCGTTTTTGGTATACAGCTGCGCCCGCACAGCGGCCGGTGGATAGGTGCCGGGGTCAGCGAGGATGGCTGGATCGACCGTGGCATTGGCCGCTGGTACCGCGTTGGCGTAGTAGATGCTATTAGTGATCGCGCCAATCACCTCTGGCGTCATCAGGTGGTCCATCAATGCCAATCCGGCCTCAGGGTGCGGTGCGTCCTTGGGAATGACCATCGCATCGAACCAGATCAGCGTGCCTTCGCGCGGGATGCTGTAGTGCAGGCTGTAAGGCTTACCCGCCTGCTGCGCCTGACCGGCAGCGATCGAGACGTTGCCGTTCCATGACATCGCCAGGCAGGTATCACCGTTGGCCAGATCGGTGATATTGCGGTCGTTGTCGAAGTAGCGAATCGACGGCCGCACCTTGGCCAGATGGGCTTCGGCCAGTTTCAGGTCGTCCAGGCTCTGCTTGTTGATATCCAGGCCCAGGTAACGGAACGCGGCGGAAAACACCTCATTGGGGTCATTGAGAAAGCTCACCCCGCAGTCGGCAAACTTCGCCACCACCTGCGGATCGAGCAACATCGCCCAGCTGTCAGTGGGTGCATCGGCCATACGCTTGGCAATGGCCTGCTGCTGATAGCCAAAGCCTGTGGTGCCCCAGACGTACAGGCCGGCATAACGGTTGCCCGGATCGAACGCAGCCATATGCCCGGTGAACTCGCTGTCTAGCCCACTGAAATGCGGCAGCGCGGCCTTGTTTAGCGGCTGCAACGCCCCACTCTGGATTGCCCGCTGCAGATGCTGACCGGCCGTCAGCACCAGGTCATAACCGCTGCGTCCGGTAAGCAGCTTGGTTTCCACGGTTTCCAGCGAGTCGAAATGATCGACCACCACCTTGATCCCGGTTTTCTCCTCGAAACTGCTCAAGGTGTCCGGCGCCAGGTACTCGCCCCAGATAAACAGATTGACCTGCTTCGGCGTTTCGGCCGCCAGCACTTGCGCGCTCACGGCCAGGCTCAAGGCCAACAGACTGGTATGCAGTTTCATCAGAGCCTCCTAGGCGCGTTTGGGCGCGGCGTATTGCGGCATGGTGATGCAGGCGACGTTGCCGCCACCGAGCAGAATTTCCCGGGAGTTCTCGATGCCGATAATCCGGTGCTTGGGGAACAGCTCGGCCAGAGTGGCCTGAGCCACACGGTCGCAGGGATCATTGAACAGCGGCACGACGATGGCCGAGTTGCCGGCGTAATAGTTGATATAGGAGGCGCAGATCTGCGTGCCGGCCTGACGGGTGTGGGTGGCGTCATCCTGATCCAGGCCTTCGGCCTCTTCCGCCGTCCACTCCAGCACGCGCGGTTGCGGCAGCTTGTGCACTTCCAGCGCTCGGCCACGAGCGTCGCGGGTGCTGCGCAGGATGTCGTGGGCCTCCTGGTAGATTTCCCACTGCGGATCGTTACGGTCGTCGGTCCACTGCTGCACCACCACGCCAGGGCGGACGAAGCAGGCCAGGTCGTCGATATGGCCGTCTGTTTCATCGAACTTGCAGCCGCGCGGCAGCCAGATCACCTGCTCGGCGCCGAGGTAATCGCTGAGTCGGCGAGTCATCTCCTCCTTACCCAGATGCGCATTACGGTTGCGGTTAAGCAGGCACTGCTCGGTGGTCAGCAGAGTGCGCTGGCCATCGGTCTGGATGCCGCCCATTTCGGCGATAAAGGGTGCGCGGTAGCGGTCATAGCCTTCGATCTCGAGGATTTTCTGCGCGATCTGGTCGTCCTTGTCCCAGGGGTAGTACAAACCGCCGTCGAGGCCGCCATAGGCGTTGAACTCGAAATCCACGCCGCGCACTTCACCGCTGTCGTCATTGACCAGAAAGGCCGGGCCGCTGTCGCGGAACCAGGTGTCGTTGCAGGTCATCTCCACCACCCGCACATGGGCCGCCAGCTGGCGCCGGGCGTTGGCGTACTGGCTGGCAGAGGCGCACACGGTGACCGGCTCGCTGCTGGCAATCGCCGTGACGATATCCACCCAGACCTTCTGCGCCGGCTTGGCACCGTTGCGCCACACGTCCGTGCGTTCCGGCCAACCCAGCCAGCAGCCGGCCTTGGGTTCGAATTCGCCGGGCAGACGGAAGCCATCGGCTTTGGGGAGAGAAGTCAGGGAACGCGCCATCGGATGCACCTTATGCCTGTGGGGAAGATGGCCACACAGTACGCGGCGCTTTGACCGAGGTTCCAACGACGATTATTGCGGAATAGCTGAATTCAATTCATCAGTCAGCCAGGTGATCCCCCAGCCAATCTAAGAAGTGCGCCACCGCAGGCCTCTCCAAACGGATGCGTTCACAGACCAGCGCATACTGCCCCAGCGCCGCCACACTGGCGTTGAACGGCCGCACCAGACGGCCGCTGGCCAGGTCTTCGGCGGCGGTGAGGTTGTCGCCCATGGCCACGCCCTGCCCTTGCGCCGCAGCTTCCAGCGCCAGGCCTGCATGTCCCAGGTAAAGATGACGCGCCGGCTGGATATCGCCGGCATGAGTGGTCAGCCAGGCGGTCCAGGTCTTGCCGTCCTGATCATCGTGCAGCAGACCATGGCGGGCCAGGTCACGCGGATGCTTGAGCCCGCCCTGGTTGAACAGGCTGGGGCTGCACACCGGAAAGAACTGCAGGGTAGGCAGCGGTCGCACGAAGTAGGCACTGGCATCCTCGGGACCGGTGCCGTAGGTAATCGCCAGATCGATATCCGGGCTCGGCAGGCTGGCTTCCAGCGGCTGTTCGTGCAGATGCAGGGTGATCTGCGGATAGCGATCGCTGAAGTCGGCCAGCCGGCTGACCAGCCACTTCTGCGCCAACTCGGGCGTTACCGCGATACGCAGCACCGCCTGCGAGCCGGGGTCGCGCAGCTCGTCACAAGCCTCACCGATCAGTTCGAAAGCCTGCTGCAAGCGCTGCAGCAAACGCCGCGCAGCAGGTGTCGGCACAACCTGACGACCCTCGCGGGCAAACAGCGGCGTGCCGAGCTGTTCTTCCAGCTGGCGAATCTGATGGCTGACTGCGCTATCGGTAACGCACAGCTCAGCCGCCGCCCGACCAAAGTGGGCGTGCCGGGCGGCGCACTCGAAGGTGCGCAAGGCGGTGAGCGACGGTAGGCGGCGCATGCGGGGCTCCAGATCGGCAACTGCGCCGCATGCTTACTCAGGGCGTGGGCTAGCGCAACAGCTTGTTATCCAGAACCTCAGAGGCGCTGCCCATGACGTTCTCGCTGATCTCGATAAAGTCCTTGGTGCTGGCCTTGTCGAGGCGCATCAGGCCGCGGGTCACGTCATCCAGCGAGCGTGGCTGGGTGGTGCCTTTGGTGGCCTGGCGGATTTCCCGATCCAGCTCCTGCAGTAGCAGCACCGCACGGGCGGTGACCGGGCCGCTGGAGTTGTTGGTGCGCAGGCTATCCACCGGCTTGCTCCAACGGATCAGCTGTTCGCGGATCTTCTGGTAACGCTCCTCGCTGAGGCCACCGGCGCGCCGCATCAGCTCGATGGCGTAATACTCGGCCAGGCCTTCAGTGATCCAGTCGCTGCGATCACGCGCCTTGATCCGGCTGAACACATGCACCAGCTCGTGCACCAGGGAGCTGGTGCCGTTCTCGCTGACCAGCGGACGGTCCGTGTGCATGTAGTAGGAGTTGGCCGCAGACAGGCCGCCGCGCCACATCGGGTCACCAGCGCCGACGATCAGCAGCTTGGCTGGGTCGCGCGGAAACACTTCCTGGGCATGCGGCCAGATAAAGGTCAGCAGGGTCATCACGTCCATGCGGCGCATGCCCTCACCCACGGGAGCGGTGATGGTCACATCGGTTTCACCCAGTTTGGCACGGCGGGTGCCGATCTTGCCCGCCACCATCCAGCCGGTCGGACGGTCGAACTTGCGCTGTGGGTTGTCGATACGGAATTTGTTCTTGCCTATGCGCGGCCAGCCGGTTTCGACGCTCTTCCAGCCCTTGGGCAGGTCGAACTGCAGGCGCGAGACCAACTCGGTTTTATCTTCCTGACGCAGCTTGACCGCCGGCACCAGGTCATCCCCGCGCAGCAGGGCCCAGTCCTTGGTGATCAACGCATCAAAACGTCCAGCGCTGCGTTCATTGTTGATACGCACGCGGTAGCTCAGGGTCGATTTGCCTTTGCCCGGCTTCCAGGTGCCGAGCTCGGCGCTGTTCTGCGTCCACTGGCCGTCGGCCTTGAAATCGCTGTAGGCGCCCTGCTCACCCAGGTTGAACGCCAGGCTGATCACCGGCGCGCCGTCTTCCAGAATCAGGCTGACTTCAGCCTCTTCGGTGTCCGGCAGAAAGCGCACGTGATAATCCAGATCGACCTTCTTCGCCCACAGCGGCGTGCTCAGGCTCAGCAAGGCGGTAGCCAGCAACAGACGGCGAATCAGCATAAGAAAAGCTCCATGAGGCAGTCATTGATCCAGACGAGTTTAGGCTGAGGTTGCCGGGCAAGGTTCAAACCGATTGCAGGGCCACTCAGCCGGCGCGGAAGATCATATGATCTTCCCAGTCATCTTCGGCCACGCTGTTTTCGCTGAGCATGCGCCCGGCCTGGGAAATGCGCTGCTTGTGCACCTGCTCCGG
>JBIHZW010000280.1:0-4845 GCA_044240245.1 Pseudomonas sp.
GACTCGGCAGCAGTGGCGGTTTCACAGAGCACCACGCCGATACCCTGGGTGCCTTCCAGCACCTTGATCACCAGTGGCGCGCCGTTGACCATGTCAATCAGGTCGGCAATGTCGTCCGGGGAGTGGGCGAAACCGGTCACCGGCAAGCCGATGCCACGGCGTGACAGCAGTTGCAGCGAACGCAGCTTGTCCCGCGAGCGGGCGATGGCCACCGACTCGTTAAGCGGGAACACGCCCATCATCTCGAACTGGCGCAGCACCGCGCAGCCATAGAAGGTCACCGAGGCACCGATCCGCGGGATCACCGCATCAAAGCCTTCCAGCGGCTTGCCGCGATAGTGGATCTGCGGCTTGTGGCTGGCGATGTTCATATAGGCACGCAGGGTGTCGATCACCACCATCTCGTGGCCCCGCAGCTGCCCGGCTTCAACCAGGCGGCGGGTGGAATACAGGCGCGGGTTGCGCGACAGCACGGCGATCTTCATTGGTCACCAGAAGGTTCAGCAAGGGTGGGTTTGTTTTGTACGTAGGTCAGCGCCGGATTGACCAGCAGCTGCCCGTCAATCAGTGCCTTGGAGCCAAGCAGCACGCGGTAGCGCATGGTCTTGCGGCAGGTCAGAGTGAATTCCACCGGCCATTCGCGCTCGCCCAGGGTTATGTTGGTGTGGATCACATAACGCGACTGGCTGTGGCCGTTGGAGCTTTTGATGGTTTTCACCGACACAAGTTGCGCCTCGCAGCGATGGCGGCGCTGCACCAGGGTGCCGAGGTGCGCGGTAAAACGCACCCAGGGTTCGCCATCGCGGTCGAACGGCTGGATATCGCTGGCATGCAGGCAGGAGGTGCTCGCACCGGTATCGATCTTGGCGCGCAAGCCGACCATGCCCAGTTCCGGCAGGTTGATCCATTCGCGCAGGCCGATTACGCCCAGTTGGTCAAAAGTCTTCAAAGGCTGATCCATGGTAAGTGCGGGCATTCTAGTTGGCCCTTATGACAACTGCATCAGGCAAAATGTCCGCCTGCACAGCGGGTAGGAATAGGGATCAGATGAGCGATAAAGACGATGACAAGGTCCGCCTGGATAAATGGCTGTGGGCCGCGCGCTTCTATAAAACCCGCGCTCTGGCCAAGGCGGCTATTGAAGGCGGCAAAGTGCACCATCGCGGCGAGCGCTGCAAACCTGGCAAAGAGCCGAAAGTCGGCGATGTCTATGTGATTCGCACCGGTTTCGAGGAACGCAGCGTGGTGGTGCAGGCGCTTTCCGTGGTGCGCCGTGGTGCACCGGAGGCACAGGCGCTATATGCCGAAACCGCTGAGAGCATCGAGCGCCGCGAGCAGGCTGCCGCGCAGCGCAAGGCGGGGGCGTTGGGTATGCAGACCGATGGCCGGCCGAGCAAGAAGCAGCGCCGGCAGTTTCAGCAGTTTCACGGCAATCAGGAATAAAGCGCGGCGCCTGACTCAAGGCAAGTGCCGCGCAGATCAGCCTAGCGGCCGCTGATTACGCTCAGGCGCCCCAGCAGGGGCAGCTTGGCCAGGCTCTTGAGCAGCGGCTGGGTGACGTATTCCAGCCATTCGCTGGCCTTGTAGGCGAACGGGGTAAAATAGGCCCAGGCCAGGCCCAGCAGGGCGAGGAACAGCCCGCCCACCAGAGCATCCGAGCCCCAGTGCGCGCCGGCTACCAGGCGCGGCAGCATAAAGATCACCGCCATGCTCCAGACCAGCAGCAAGCGCCAGTTGCGTGCGAAGAAGCTCATAAACATCGCCCAGATCAGCAGCACCGAGGCGTGATCGCCGGGGAAGCTGCGGGTGGCGCTGTCTTTCATATCCCAGCGCTCTTCCCAGGCAGGGAACAGTTCGGTCAGGCGCGCGGCGCCTTCCACCACCAGGGATGCGCTCGGGCGCTGCCAGCCCATCAGCTTGACCAGCTCGGCGAAACCTACGCGAAACAGCAGCATCACGATCAGCGCCGCGAGAAAGGCATACAGCGCCTTGCGCACCTGTGCGCCGCTGAACACCAGGTCAGCCTTGAGCATCACGGCCAGCATCAGCACGCCAACACCCATGTCGACCGGGCGCATGCTGCCGATTGCCCAGGTCTGCGCCCACAGGCCGGCGCTGTGCACGGGCTCGTTAAGCAGGGCAAACAGCTGCAGATCAAACTGGTCCCACTGTGCGCGGCTGGGGGCCCACAGCCAGCTGGCGAGCAGCAGCAGGGCGACGATATGGCAGGCAACCAGCGGGCGGATACGCCACTGGTCGTTAATAAAAGAAGGGCTCATGCAGTGGCATCCATGTCATCTGTAGGGGATTAAGGCGGCGCGCATGCTAGGGAGTTGCTCCCGAGAATGCAAAGTTTCCCCCTGCCTTTTGTCGACAACTGTGACTCGGTTTTGTATCGATAGCTTCCGCCCGCAGCGCTGATAGATAAGAGGCGCTTGGTCGGACGGGCGTTTGCGCCTAAAATCGCGGGCCGAGTCACATTCAGTGAAGTTGGCATGTCTGATTTTTCCCAACGATTCTTGTTCGACGACAGCGATATCCGTGGCGAACTGGTCGGTCTGACCGACAGCTACAGCCATGTGCTGGCCAAACACACCTACCCGCAACCGGTCGCCCAGCTGCTGGGTGAGCTGCTGGCCGCCGCCTCGCTGCTGATCGGTACCCTGAAGTTCGAAGGCCTGCTGATTCTGCAGGCGCGCTCTTCCGGTGCCGTGCCCTTGCTGATGGTCGAGTGCTCCAGCGAAGGCGAGCTGCGCGGTATCGCCCGCTATCACGGCGAACAGATCACTGCCGATGCCAACCTGCGCGAGCTGATGCCCGATGGCGTGCTGGCCATGACCGTCGACCCGAAGTCCGGGCAGCGTTATCAGGGCATTGTCGATCTGGAAGGGGATACCCTGGCCGATTGCCTGACCAATTACTTCGCCACTTCCGAGCAGCTCCCTACACGTTTCTGGCTCAGCGCCGACGGCCAGCGTGCTCGCGGCCTGCTGTTGCAGCAGCTGCCGGCTGACCGCCTGAAGGAAGCCGATGAGCGTGAAGCCAGCTGGCAGCACGCCATGGCCCTGGCCGATACGCTGAAGGCTGAAGAACTGCTGGGTCTGGATAACGAAACCCTGCTGCACCGCCTGTATCACCAGGAAGCACTGCGTCTGTTTGACCCGCGCGCCCTGCAGTTCCGCTGCAGCTGCTCGCGTGAGCGCTCCAGCCGCGCGCTGATCAGCCTCGGCCAGGCCGATGCCGAAGCGCTGGTGCAGGAACACGGCGGCAGCGTGGAAATCGATTGTCAGTTCTGCAACGAGCGTTATCTCTTCGATGCCGCCGATGTGTTGCAACTGTTTATCGATGGCAGCATCGAAGCTCCATCGGATACGCGCCATTAAGGCAAAGTGCTGTAAATCACGCCCGGAATGATCTGATCAGAGGCTGCACCCGCAGCCGGCTTTTTCTGGCATAATCCGGCGCACTTTTTTCGCTGTAGTAGTGCTCAGCTTTCTACTACAAAACGTTCGGAAGACTCGGCCGCTTGGCCGACGGGGACCCACATGACGCAAGCCAACAACGCCGTGTACACCGACATCAGCGCTGCCCAACTGGTCGAAGAAGCCCTTCGTCGCGGTGAAGGCGAGCTGGCCGCCAACGGCTCCCTGGTTGTACGCACAGGCCATCGTACTGGTCGTTCGCCGGCTGATCGCTTCATCGTGCAAGAGCCGAGCACCGAGGCGAAAATCGCCTGGGGCGCGATCAACCGTCCGTTCCCGGCTGACAAGTTCGATGCCCTGTGGGACCGCGTACAAGCGTTCTCCGACGCGCAGGACAGCTTCGTTTCCTACGTTCATGTAGGTTCTGCCGACGCGCACTACCTGCCGGTCAAGATGACCACTGCCACCGCCTGGCAGAACCTGTTCGGCCGTTGCCTGTTTATCAACCCGGAGCAGTACAACCCGGCTGGCAAGGACGAGTGGCAAGTGCTCAACGTCGCCAACTTCGAGTGCGTACCGGAGCGTGATGGCACCAATTCCGATGGCTGCGTGATCCTCAACTTCGCCGCCAAGAAAGTCCTGATCGCTGGCATGCGTTACGCCGGTGAAATGAAGAAAGCCATGTTTAGCGTGCAGAACTTCCTGCTGCCGGACGCCGACGTGCTGCCGATGCACTGCGCGGCCAACATCGGTGAAGAAGGCGACGTGACCCTGTTCTTCGGTCTGTCCGGCACTGGCAAGACCACCCTGTCGGCTGACGAAAGCCGCTACCTGATCGGCGACGACGAGCACGGCTGGGGCGTGGGCGTGGTGTTCAACATCGAAGGTGGTTGCTATGCCAAGTGCATCGACCTGTCCGAGAAGAACGAGCCGGTAATCTGGAAAGCCATTCAGTTCGGCGCCGTACTGGAAAACGTGGTGCTCGATGAAAACCGCGTACCGAACTACGCCGACGACAGCCTGACCCAGAACAGCCGCGCGGCTTACCCGCTGGAGCTGGTTGAGAAGCGCAGCGAGAAGAACCTCGGCGGCGAGCCGAACGCGGTGATCTTCCTCACCTGCGACCTGACTGGCGTACTGCCGCCGGTATCGATTCTCAACGAAGAGCAAGCGGCCTACCACTTCCTCTCCGGTTACACCGCGCTGGTTGGTTCCACCGAAATGGGCTCGGGCGGCGGCATCAAGTCGACCTTCTCCACCTGCTTCGGCGCGCCATTCTTCCCGCGTCCGGCTGGCGAATACGCTGAGTTGCTGATCAAGCGTATCCGCGGCTTCGGCTCCAAGGTTTACCTGGTCAACACCGGCTGGACCGGTGGTGGCTACGGCGTTGGCAAGCGCTTCAATATTCCGACCACCCGTGGCG
>JBIHZW010000377.1:0-3036 GCA_044240245.1 Pseudomonas sp.
TGCGGCGTCGCCAATTTTCGGCGCACCCAGAATACCCGGGGTGTGGCAGGCACCGCAGTGCTTGGTGATGATGTCATCGGCAGTACGCGCACCGCCGCCAGCAGCAACGGCTACAGCACCCACGCCCTTGCATTCTTCACCCATCACACAGACTTGACCTACCGGCTTCAGTCGCTCGGCAATGGCTTCGTCGGTCGTGGCTTGAGCAGTCACTGCCCACAGGGCCAATACGGTAGCCGGTGCTACCAGGAGCTTTCTAATCAGGTTCACGGTACACCCTCTTCGTGGCTAGTCACGCTCGCGGCCACGGTTTCGCGAGCGGGCGTCAGTATAACGGCAAGCTGCTGTCGCCGAAACAACCCATATTGTCGCAGGGTTATTTAGAAATTGGCCGGCGTAGTCGCGCTGATCAGCCGCGCTGGTTGCTCGAACGGATTGCGGAAACGGTGCGGTTTGCTGCTCTCGAAGTAGTAGCTGTCACCCGGTTCGAGGATAAATACCTCGTCGCCCACGGTCAGCTCCAGCTTGCCTTCGACCAGCATGCCGGCCTCTTCACCTTCGTGGGCGTACATCTCGTCGCCGGTGTCGGTGCCGCTGGGGTAGGTTTCATCAAGGAAGGCAATGGCTCGGGTCGGATGCGCCTTGCCCACCAGCTTCATGGTGATGGCCCCGCTACAGATATCGGTGAGTTCGGCGGCGCGATAGACCACCTGGGCCTGGCTATCCTGCTCCACATCCAGGGAGAAGAACTCCACCAGTGACATGGGGATACCCGCCAACACCTTTTTCAACGAACTGATCGAAGGGCTTACGCTGTTCTTCTCGATCATCGAAATGGTGCTGTTGGTGACGCCCGCCCGCTTGGCGAGTTCACGCTGGGAAAGGCCTTTGAGTTTGCGAATGGATTGCAGTCGTACACCGACGTCCAATGCTGGAGTCCCCCTTGGGATAGATACGGAAAAGTCGCCGTATCATGGCATAGCGTTCGGAATTTACAACACTCGCGTTCAAACTCGTCTACAGCACTGTGCTTAGCCCCCGAGGTAGAGCAGCGGCGCCCTTCGCAGGTTGCAGAATAACTGGTAGGGAATGCTGCCAGCCTGGGCGGCTACGTCGCTGGCCAGCACCTGTTTACCCCAGAGTTCGACGCGGCTACCCAGGCCCGCTTGTGGCAGATCGGTCAGGTCGACGGTAAGCATGTCCATCGACACGCGGCCGATTAGGCGGGTCAGCTGGCCGTCCACCGCCACTGGCGTACCGGTCGGTGCGTGACGCGGATAGCCGTCGGCATAACCCATGGCGACCACACCGACGCGGGTTGGTCGCTCGCTGACAAAGCGCGCGCCATAGCCCACCGGCTCGCCGGCGGGCAGTTCGCGCACGCTGATGATCTTCGATTCCAGGGTCATTACCGGCTGCAGACGCGCCGCCACGGCCTGCGCCTGTTCGAACGGAGTGGCACCGTAAAGCATTATGCCGGGGCGCACCCAGTCGCTCGGCACATTGGGCCAACCCAATACGGCTGGCGAATTGCGCAGACTGACCTCGGCGACAATGCCCTGGCGCGCCTGCTGGAACACCGCCAACTGCTCATCGCTGCGCGAGCAATCCAGTTCATCGGCGCGGGCGAAGTGGCTCATCAGCACAATCTTCGCCACCTTGCCGCTGGCCAGCAGGCGCTGATAGGCCGCCTGGTAATCGGCCGGATGCAGGCCGACGCGGTGCATGCCACTGTCCATCTTCAGCCACACCGTCAGCGGGCGGCGTACAGCGCTGCGCTCAATCGCCTCCAGCTGCCACAGCGAATGCACCACGCACCACAGCTCGTGCTGCTCGATCAGCGGTAATTCATCGGCTTCGAAAAAACCTTCCAGCAACAGGATCGGCCCGCGAATACCGGCCTCGCGCAGCTGCAGCGCTTCCTCGATACAGGCCACGGCAAAACCATCGGCCTGCTCCTGCAACGCCTGGGCACAACGCACCGCGCCATGGCCGTAGGCATCTGCCTTGATCACCGCCAGGGCGCGCGCGCCGCTGACTTCACGGGCCAGTTGGTAGTTGTGACGCAAGGCTTGCAGGTCGATCAGGGCGCGGGCAGGACGCATGACGTTCTCGGCTATCAGCAGTTTTCAGAGTTAAAAAAGCCCGGTGTGATGGCCGGGCAAACACTTATCGCAAACGGAATTGGCCGATTTACAGGGCGGCCACGATCATCATTTCCACCAGCACCTCAGGCTTGTACATCTTCGCCTCGACGCAGGCCCGCGCGGGTGCAGCACCAGGCGCGACCCAAGCATCCCAGACCTGATTAAGCCCGGCGTAATCGCGATCCATGTCCTTCAGGTAGATGGTCACGGAGAGGATCTTCGACTTGTCGCTGCCGGCCTCGGCCAGCATGCGGTCGGTGTTGGCCAGGGTTTCGCGGGTTTGCTGCACGATGTCGCCGCTGTAGTCGTCCGCCAGCTGGCCGGCCAGGTAGACCGTGCCGTTATGGATGACGATTTCGCTGTAACGACTTTCAGTGTGCAGGCGCTGTACTGACATGCTTATGACTCTCCTGGGAACGGCTGTAACGTGAAATATCCAGACCTTCGGCGCTGATCTGCGGGCGCTTTTTCGCCATCAGATCGGCAAGCAGGCGACCGGAGCCGCAGGCCATGGTCCAGCCCAGTGTGCCGTGACCGGTGTTGAGGAACAAATTACGCAAGCCGGTGGCACCGACAATCGGCGTGCCATCCGGGGTGGCCGGGCGCAGGCCGGTCCAGAATTCGGCCTGGCTCAGATCGCCGCCTTGCGGGTAGAGATCGGCGGTGATCATTTCCAGGGTGGCGCGGCGACGCGGGTTGAGGCTCAGGTCGAAGCCGGCGATTTCCGCCATGCCGCCAACGCGGATGCGGTTATCGAAACGGGTGATCGCCACCTTGTAGGTTTCATCGAGGATGGTCGAAGTCGGCGCCATCGCCACATTGGTGATTGGCACGGTCAGCGAGTAACCCTTGAGCGGGTACACCGGCGCCTTGATGCCCAGCGGCTTGA
>JBIHZW010000281.1:0-4755 GCA_044240245.1 Pseudomonas sp.
GGCCTTACGTCCTTTCCGGTCTTCACAAGAAAGCAATCGACCGATGTCAGCTACATCGCCAATGCCCGGAAACTCCTGACGCTGACTGACCGCATCTACCCGCAATTCGCCACCCACAACGCCCATTCGTTGTCGGCCATCTACCAGTTGGCCGGGCAGAATTACTACCCCGGTCAGTACGAGTTCCAGTGCCTGCATGGCATGGGTGAGCCGCTGTACGAGCAGGTGGTGGGCAAGGTTGCCGATGGCAAGCTGAACCGCCCGTGCCGTATCTACGCACCGGTGGGCAGCCATGAAACCCTACTGGCTTATCTGGTGCGCCGCCTATTGGAAAACGGCGCGAACACCTCGTTCGTCAACCGCATTGCCGACACCAGCATTTCGATCAAGGAGCTGGTGCTCGACCCGGTGCTGCAGGTCGAGCAGATGGCCACGCAGGAAGGCGGCCTCGGCCTGCCGCACCCGCGCATTGCTCTGCCGCGTGCGCTGTATGGTGACGCCCGCTTGAACTCCGAAGGCATCGACCTGGCTAACGAACACCGCCTGGGTTCGCTGTCCTCGGCGCTGCTGAGCAGCACCAACACCGTCTATAAAGCCATGCCGCTGCTCGGTTGCGAAACGCCTGAGCTGAGCGAAGCGCAGCCGGTACGCAACCCGGCGGACCACCGCGACATCGTCGGCCATGTGCATGAAGCCAGCGAGCAGGATGTGCGTAATGCCGTGCTCTGCGCCGTGTCCAGCGGGCAGATCTGGCAGTCGACCCTGCCTGCCGAGCGCGCCGCCGTGCTCGACCGCGCCGCCGACCAGATGGAAGCGGAAATGCAGCAGCTGATGGGCTTGCTGGTGCGTGAATCCGGCAAGACCTTCGCCAACGCCATTGCCGAAGTACGCGAGGCGGTGGACTTCCTGCGCTACTACGCGGCGCAGGCACGTAATCACTTCAGCAACGACAGCCACCGTCCGCTGGGCCCTGTGGTGTGCATCAGCCCGTGGAACTTCCCGCTGGCAATCTTCAGCGGTCAGGTTGCCGCCGCTCTGGCTGCCGGTAACACCGTGCTGGCCAAGCCGGCCGAGCAAACTCCGCTGATCGCCGCGCAAGCCGTGCGCATTCTGCTTGATGCCGGTTTACCGAGCGGCGCCGTGCAGCTGCTGCCGGGCCGTGGTGAAACCGTCGGCGCTGGCCTGATCGGCAACGAGCGGGTGCGTGGCGTGATGTTCACTGGTTCCACCGAAGTGGCCGGGATCATCCAGCGCAACCTCGCCGGTCGCCTGGATGCCCAGGGCCGCACCATTCCGCTGATCGCCGAAACCGGCGGCCTCAACAGCATGATCGTCGACTCCTCGGCGCTCACCGAGCAGGTGGTGGTCGACGTGGTGGCCTCGGCCTTCGACAGCGCCGGCCAGCGCTGCTCGGCACTGCGCGTGCTGTGTGTGCAGGAAGACGTGGCGGATCGGGTGATCAACATGCTCAAGGGCGCCATGGCTGAATACAGCCTGGGCAACCCGGAGCGTCTGAGCACCGATATTGGTCCGGTGATCGACAGTGAGGCCAAGGACAATATCGAGCAGCACATCGAGAAGATGCGCGAGAAGGGCCGCAAGGTATTCCAGAGTGCCCGCGCCGTGGGTGACGACATCAAACGCGGCACCTTTGTGCTGCCGACCCTGATCGAGCTGGACAGCTTCGACGAGATGCAGCGCGAGATCTTCGGCCCGGTGCTTCACGTGGTGCGCTACCAGCGTGCTGACCTGGGCAAGCTGCTGCAGCAGATCAACGACAGCGGCTATGGTCTGACCCTCGGCGTGCACACGCGCATCGACGAAACCATCGCTCAGGTAGTCAACACCGCCAAGGTCGGCAACCTGTATGTGAACCGCAACATGGTTGGTGCAGTGGTCGGCGTGCAGCCGTTCGGCGGCGAAGGCCTGTCGGGTACTGGCCCGAAAGCCGGTGGCCCGCTGTATATGTACCGCCTGCTGGCGACCCGTCCGCAGGACGCAGTGGCCAAGCAGTTGCAGCAGGAAAATGGCGAAATCCAGCGCCCGGCCGAGCAGGCCAAGGTGATCCAGGCCCTGCAAGACTGGGCGGCCAAGCATGAGCCGAGCCTGAGTGCCTTGAGCGCGCAGTACGTTGAGCTGGCGCAGAGCGGCACCGTGCAGATGCTCAACGGCCCAACCGGTGAGCGCAACAGCTACAGCCTGCTGCCGCGTGAGCATGTGCTGTGCCTGGCGGATGAGCGCAGTGACCTGCTGGTGCAACTGGCGGCGGCCCTGGCCGTGGGTTGCCAGGTGCTGTGGCAGGAAGGCGAGCTGACCCGCGAGCTGTTTGCCGCACTGCCCAAGGCCGTGCAGCAGCGCATTACCGTGCTCAGCCAGTGGCGCGAAAGTGACAGCACGTTCGACGCCATCCTGCATCACGGTGACTCCGATCAGCTGCGCGAAGTCTGCCAACTGGCGGCTCAGCGTCCTGGCGCAATCATCGGTGTGCATGGTCTGCACAAAGGCGAGACGGATATCCCGCTGGAGCGCCTGCTGATCGAACACGCCCTGAGCATCAACACCGCAGCAGCAGGCGGCAACGCCAGCCTGATGACCATCGGCTAACGGGCTCTACGAGCATCCCACCTCGACCGGTTCGCCGGACCGGGTGGTTGGCAACACCGGCTTACCGCCACCCCCAGACACCTTGCCCAGGTGTCTGATGCTGCACTGCAGCGCCCGTCGTACACCCGGCAACGGAGGGTTACCCACCCGGTACGATGCGTTTCTTCCCTTCTGGCATTTCGATGCACTGCGTCCGCCTACCCGGCGGGCGCGGCAACGGAGCTACCCGCTCCGTTGCGCATCGCCCGCCTGCCGACTGTTCAGATCTAATCCTGCGTTGTTATGTGCCCCTGTATTCACTCGACTGTGTGTAGCCGCAAGGTGCTCAAGCGTATCGATAGCGCTATTTGGTTTTGCCTGCCAGCTGATCGCGCAGTGCGCGCTCGACCGCAATCTGCAGCGTGTATGCAGGTGCTTCGATGGCGTCGTGGTCGCGGGTGTAGCGGCGGGTAAATTCGCGTACGCCCCATTGCTGATATTGCTGCACGTGCAGCAGTTCATGCGCCCACAGCGCGACATTTTGCTGGGCGTCTTCAGCGTTGCGAAAGACGATGATGTCGATCAGCGTCACCGCTTGCACGTCGGGATTTTGCAGCAGGGCATTGCTGGCATTGAGTGCCGCGCCGTCGTCGATCCTAAAGCGCGCTGAGTCGAGCACCGCTATATCGAAATAGGCCTCCAGTTGGGCGCGGATATGGAGAGGCACAGGCTCGGTTCCGTCGGCTACCGCCCGCTGACGCGCCTGTAACAACCCTTGCTCAAGGCCTGAGGCGGCTATCTGGCTGACGTCTTCATACAGCACGTCGATGTCGGCCTGACTGAGCGGCGCACAGAAGCACACCCCGGCACAGACCTGCTGCTGTCCGCTGGGGCAGGCGAGTACCGAGGCGGCGAGTCCGAGCCCGCCAACCAACAAGGCGACCCAGCGCAGCGGGTGACGTAAGAACACAGCAGGCAAGGGCGCCTCCCTCAAATAAGAACGGCCGACGCAGTATGCGCCAGTGCAGCGTGGCAGTCGGACAGTGGCCGTTACGTTTGGTTGCAGCGCCGCGCCGCCGGCTACACCCGCACCCAGCGCTGCCGAGTCCAGCTGCTTAACGCATCGACGCCAAATACCAGCAGCAACATGGCGATGATCACCGTGCTGGCCTGGGCCTCCTGAAACAGGCTGAGGCTGACGTAGAGCATCTGCCCCAGGCCGCCGGCCCCGACGAAGCCAAGCACGCTGGCCATGCGGATATTGTTTTCCCAGCGGTACAGGCAGTAGGCCAACAGCTGCGGCCACAGATTGGGCAGGGTGCCGTAGCAGAACGCCGCGACCTGGCTGCCGCCCTGCAGGCGAATCGCCTCGGCCGGTACGGTCGGGGTGTTTTCCAGCGCCTCGGCAAACAGCCGGCCGAGCACGCCAGCGGTGTGCAGGGCCAGGGCCAGGGTACCGGCATTTGGGCCAAGGCCTGCGGCCAGCACCATCAGCGCGGCCCACACCAATTCGGGAATAGCGCGCAGAGCATTCAGTAGCAAACGCGCGGCGCTCTGTAGCGGCCAGCCGAAGCGTCCGGCCGCCGGCAAGGCCAGCAACAGGCCAAATACTGCGGCGAGCAAGGTGCCGAGGGCCGACATGGCCAGGGTTTCCAGGGCGCCATGGCTGATGGCCGACAGGTGTTCAGCGCTCAGGTCCGGGCTGAGAAAGCGCTGCACGTAGCCAGCCATCTGGCCCAGGCTGTCGCCGCTGATCAGCGCGCCCAGGTCGATACCCAGGTAAACGAACGAAGCGATTACCGCTGCGCCGATGCCGAGCAGCAGTAACAGGTTGATCAGCCGGCTCATGCCAGCCTCCTGCGCAGCACACGGCTGAGTTGATCGGCCAGCAGTACCAGCAACAGAAAGGTCAGCAGCATGCTGGCCACTTCACCGCCGGCGAACATACGCATCGACAGGTCGATCTGCTGGCCCAGGCCGCCGGCGCCGACAAAGCCCATCACCACCGAGGCGCGGATCGCGCACTCCCAGCGGTACACCGTGTAGGAGGTCAGCTCCGCCGCCGCATTCGGCAGGATGCCGTAGACAAAGCCTGCCAGCCGGCCGCTGCCGGCCTGCAGCAGGGCGTGGGCCGGGCGCTGATCGACCGATTCGAAGATTTCCGCGTAGACC
>JBIHZW010000282.1:0-4750 GCA_044240245.1 Pseudomonas sp.
TGACGTCCAGGCCGGCAATACGCCCGGCGTCTTTGGTGGCCTGGCGCTGGCTGTCGTTGAAATACGCAGGAACTGTGATAACCGCTTCGGTCACTGGTTCACCGAGGTAGTCTTCGGCGGTCTTCTTCATCTTCTTGAGGATTTCAGCCGAGATTTGTGGCGGCGCCATTTTCTGGCCGTTCACTTCTACCCAGGCGTCGTTGTTGTCCGCTTTGACAATCTTGTACGGGACCATCTGGATGTCTTTCTGCACGACATCTTCGTCAAAACGACGACCGATCAGACGCTTTACCGCGTACAGGGTGTTGTGCGGGTTGGTCACTGCCTGGCGCTTAGCCGACTGACCCACCAGGATTTCGCCATCGTTGGCATAAGCCACGATCGACGGCGTGGTGCGCGCGCCTTCGGCGTTTTCGATAACTTTAGCGACACCGTTTTCCAGAACCGAGACGCACGAGTTGGTGGTCCCCAGGTCGATACCAATAATTTTGCCCATCTTCACTCTCCCGAAACTTTGATAATCCCGCCGCTGATCATTGTCAGCGGCGGTAGCACTAAAACGCTTGACTGTTTAATGGGGGCAGCCCGGCGAATTTCAAGCCTGCTCATCGATCGATGGCGGCGCTTCCACCGGTGCCTTGCTGACCACCACCATGGCGGGGCGCAGCAGGCGACCATTGAGCATGTAGCCCTTCTGGAACACTTTGAGCACGCTGTTAGGCTCGACGCTGGTGCTTTCCTGCATCGCCATCGCCTGATGGTGCTCGGCGTTGAACGGCGCGCCATGCGGGTCAATGGCTTCCAACTGGTGACGCTTGAGGGTGTCGCCTAACAGCTTGAGTGTCAGCTCCATGCCCTCACGTACTGCCTTGATCGCCTCATCATCCGGATTCGACAACTCAAGGCCGCGCTCCAGGCTATCCACCACCGGCAACAGGTCGTTGGCGAATTTCTCCAGAGCGAATTTGTGCGCCTTCTCTACATCCTGCTCGGCGCGGCGGCGCACGTTCTGCAGATCGGCAGCCATGCGCAGCGACTGATCCTGCGCAGTGGCCAATTGCTCTTCCAGCGCTTGCACGCGAGCAACCAGGTCATCGCCCGCAGCCGCTTCGGCAGCTGTTTGTACATCGGGGTTCTGCGTATCCAGGGTCTGTTCGTCAGCCATGCGTCTCTCCTCTTATAAATCCGACGCGAGCCTCAACTCACGTACCTGACCGCTATATGGGGTCAAAAAATGTGGTTTCAAGGACAACAGACGGATTGTCAGCCCACAAAAAAACACTGTATAAATAACCAGACATGAACTTGGGAGGCCCTCGCCATGCTGGTGCACCTGTCCGTACACAACTACGCCATCGTTGAACACCTTGATCTAGAGCTGGACGCCGGCATGAGCGTAATCAGCGGGGAAACTGGCGCCGGCAAGTCGATCATGCTCGACGCCCTCGGCCTGACCCTGGGTGATCGCGCCGACAGCGGCGTGGTGCGTCCCGGCGCAGACAAGGCGGATATCCTCGCTAGCTTCGACCTGCACGACATCCCCGAAGCCCGCGCCTGGCTCGCCGAGCGTGATCTGGACAATGACGGCCCGTGCATCCTGCGCCGAGTGATCACCGCCGAAGGCCGCTCGCGTGGCTATATCAATGGCTCGCCTTGTCCGCAAGGCGATCTCAAAGCCCTCGGCGAGCTGTTGATCGACATCCACAGCCAGCATGAGCACCAATCTCTGCTCAAGCCCGATACCCACCGCCGCCTGCTCGACGAATACGCCGGCAGCCAGGAACTGGCGCGCCAGGTGCAGCTCGCCGCGCAGCGCTGGAAACAGACCAAGAATGAGCTGGAGCGAGTTTCCAGCATCGGCGACGAACAACGCGCGCGTCATCAATTGCTCAGCTATCAACTTGAAGAGCTGGACAACCTGGCCTTGGGCGAAGACGAGCTGGACAACCTGGAACAGGAACACAAAAACCTGACCAACGCCGAAAGCCTGCTCAGCGCATGCCGCCTGGTGATCGAGCAGTGCAGCGAGAATGACGCTGGCAACGTGCTGTCCGCCCTGACCAGCAGCCTTAATCGCCTCAGTGCCTTCCAGGGCCAGCCCGGCGCACTGAGCGAAGCCACCAACCTGCTGGCCAGCGCGCAAATCCAGGTAGAAGAAGCCGTCGGCGAGCTGAACCGCTTTCTCGACCACTTCGACGCCGACCCCGAACGCCTGCGCCAGATGGAAGAGCGCCTGGATGCCATCTACACCCTGGCGCGCAAGCACCGCATCCAGCCAACCGAGCTGGGCGCCATGCAGCAACAGCTGTTCGAAGAGCTGGAAAGCCTCAATGCCGACGACCAGGCCGCCGAACGCCTGAGCGACGAACTGGCCGCCTTCGAGCGGCATTACCAGGAAAAAGCGGCGGAACTCAGCACCCTGCGCAACAACGCCGCCAGTCAGCTGGCCAGCGCGGTCGAGCAGGAAATGCAGACCCTCGGCATGCCCGGCGGGCGTTTCAACATCAAGCTCAGCGCCAACAGCAACAGCGAACCGCACCCCAACGGCCTGGAGCAGCTGGAGTTTCTAGTCAGCGCCAACCCTGGCCAACCGTTGAAAGCCCTGGCCAAAGTCGCCTCGGGCGGTGAGCTGTCGCGCATCAGCCTGGCGATTCAGGTGATCACAGCACAGACCTCGCGGGTGCCCACACTGGTATTCGATGAGGTCGACGTCGGCATCGGCGGCCCCACCGCCGAAGTGGTAGGCCAGCTACTGCGCCGCCTCGGTGAACGCGGCCAAGTACTGACCGTCACCCACCTGCCGCAAGTTGCCGCGCAAGGCCATCAGCACCTGTTCGTGCACAAAGTGCGCGAAAGCGATGCCACCCGCACCGCTGTGAGCAAACTGAGCCCTGCGCAGCGGGTCGAGGAAATTGCGCGCATGCTCGGCGGCGTGGACCTCACCGAGGAATCCCTGGCTCACGCCCGGCAGATGGTCGGCAGTGCCCAGGCCTGATTGCACAGCCCCTAGAAAGCACAAAGGCGACCCTAGGGTCGCCTTTGTTATGCCTGCATCAATCAGGTTTTCTTGCGCACATACAGCACAAGATTGTGATCAACCAGCTCGAAACCGTGCTCTTTGACGATTTCTTTCTGACGCTTTTCGATCTCGGCGTCGAAGAACTCGATCACGTCACCAGAATCGACACAGACCATATGGTCGTGATGGCCGCTGTCCGCCAACTCGAAGACCGCATGACCGCCATCGAAGTTATGACGAACCACCAGACCTGCTGCTTCAAACTGGGTCAGTACGCGGTACACAGTCGCCAAACCGACGTCGTCACCCGCCTCCATCAGTGCCTTGTAGACATCTTCAGCACTCATGTGACGCTGACCGGCGTGGTCGAGCATTTGCAGTATCTTGACCCGTGGCAGGGTCACTTTCAGGCCAGCCTTGCGTAGTTCGCTATTTTCAACCATGGTCTGCTTTCTCACGGAAGCGGCTTCGCAGCTTCCTTTATTGCGGGTATGATCCGGGGTTATATTGCCCAGCCAAGATAGTGGAAGTCGCCCACCGATGCAAAAAACCAAACTCCTGCTGACCAGCCTCACCCTTACGGGGCTACTCGCACTCGCCGGTTGTTCATTCCCCGGGGTTTATAAAATCGACATCCAACAGGGCAATGTCGTCACGCAGGACATGATAGACCAGTTGCGCCCGGGAATGACCCGCAAGCAAGTGCGGTTTATCATGGGCAACCCCCTGCTCACTGACACCTTCCACGCCAACCGTTGGGATTACCTGTACAGCATCCAACCTGGCGGCGGTAAGCGCCTGCAGGAGCGCGTCAGCGTGAACTTCAACGCCGAGGATCAACTGGTCGGTCTGTCTGGCGACTTTATGCCAGGCGTCAGCCGCGATCAGGCCATCCTGGGTGAAGACAGCGGCGTTACCACTCCGCAAACCACTCAGCAGCCGCAGGTTGAAGAGAAACCCGCTCCGGGCTCGCTGCTTGAACAGATTCAGCGCGAAGTGGACGACGTGAAAGTCGTGCCGGTACCGACTCCAGAGCCTCTGGAAAGTACACCGCAGTAACATTTGCTGATAAAAAAGCCCGGACATGTCCGGGCTTTTTCATACCTGCATCTCTGCAAATCACGCTTTCAGCACTTACTGTCCGGCATCGTCGGCCTTGGCTTGCGCCGCTTTGGCAGCACGCTGCTTGCGCACTTCTTTCGGATCGGCAATCAGCGGCCGGTAGATCTCCACCCGCTCACCCTCTTCCAGCACACGCTCATCGGGCTTGCTCACTGCCTTGCCAAAGATCCCCAGCGGGCTGTTGTGCAGATCCAGATCGGGAAAATGCGCCTGCATTCCGGACTGCACCGCAGCCTGACGCACCGTAGTGCCATAAGGCAGACTCAGGCGCAGCAGCTTCTGCTTGTCGGCCAGGGCATAGACCACTTCGACCACAATGTTTGGCTTATCCATAGAGTTGCTTAGCCCTTTGGCAGAATGCATCGACCAAGGTATTGGTAGCCTGATTGAACAGCGGCCCGAGGGTCGCCCGCACCAGCGGCCCGGCGTAGTCGAAGGTCAGATCCAGACTGATCTTGCAGGCCTTGTCGCCTAGCGCCTTGAACTCCCAATGCCCATACAGCTGGGTAAACGGCCCCTCGACCAGAGTCAGCTTGATCAGCTCGCCCGGCACCAGGGTGTTGGCCGTGACAAAGCGCTGGCTCAAGCCGCCTTTAGCCACCGCAAGGC
>JBIHZW010000283.1:0-4736 GCA_044240245.1 Pseudomonas sp.
TTGACTTCGTCTTCAGTAGTGCCACGTACCGAAAGGCGAGAGCGGATGCGCTCGCGGAAACCGTCTTCAACTTCGCGCGTTGCGTAGTTCAGACCGAAATGCAAGACGTGGCCGTCTTCAATGATCGGGGCAAATACACCACGAGTGACGATGGAGTAGTTGTTCTGGCCGTCTTCGTCCTGGTTACCGTCCTGGCGATAAGCACCCGCTTCGGCATGGAACATATCGCCCAAGGTGGTGCGCAGACGAACACCTTCACCGTTTTCGTGACTGTTGGTCCACGGGGCAAGGTCGTTGACCGCTGAACGCTCGATCGACGTGATCCACTTGGAGCTGACAGCCTCTTCCAAACCAAAGGTTGGATTGATACGGCCTACGCTCACGACAACCGGATCAAAGCCGGTGTAGGAGATCGAGGCTTCATCCCAGTTATCGTCCGTGCCGGTGTCGCCAAAATTGCGGTTGAACACGTATTCCCAATTTGTGTATGCAACGCCCGAAATCTCCAGGCGAGCGCGGCGCAGATAGGTTTCGTCAGCACGGTTGCCATTCTGTGTGTAAAACCCGTCAAAGCTACCGCCGTCGAGCTGCAAACGGCCACCAATCTTGAAGCTGAACTGCTTGTCGACGGTGCCTACTTCCAGGCCGCCTTTGGTTTTAACAACGATATCGGCGCCGTCGGTGGTTACGGTGCCAGCCAAAGCCTGGGCGGAAACGAACAGGGCCAGAGCGCTGGCTGCGAAACCGGTCCCTACTCCACGGAAGCTGTGCTTACGGATCATCGAAAATTCCTCTAATGGACTTAGTGTTGAAAACACCCGAGCGCTGGGGCTCGTTTGTGCTGGAGGGAATCTTGGCGGCGGGATATTTCAGGGCAGTTGCTGATATATAAATATTTGATTACAGCGGAACTTTTTACTTCCTTTGCCTATAAGCAGTGGAAACAGCTCTAGACCGGCACTTTTCCAACGGCCCGCGCGCCCTTGCAGCGGCGGGCCAGATTTGGCTCAAGACTGTTTGCGTAACGCCTGGCCCAGCCAGTAATCCAGGCTTAGCCAGCGCCCGGCACCGCTGAAAAACAGCGCCACCAGCATCACCAGATAGGTGGCGGCAAACTCGATGCCGTTGTTCAGCGCCACCAGCTTGCCGCTGCTGGTCAGCCAGTCGTAATTGCCGTGTTCTTTGAGCAGCTCACGGGCGCGCTCAAGCTTGTCCACCGACTCCATGACCCGCTCATTGGCAAACGGCGCGCTGGCATCGGCAATCGCCTGCCAGCCGTAGGGCCAGTGCACGGCGAAGATCGCCACCAGCATGGTGATGATCAGCGGAATGCTCACCCAGCGCACCGCCAGGCCGAACAACAGCAGCAGCGCCCCGCCCATTTCAGTCAACGCTGCCGCCCAGGCCAGCAGCTCGGGGAATGGCAAACCCAGGCCCCAATCCGGGTTACCGAACCAGGCGGCGGTGGCGTCGATATCCGCCAGCTTGTGCATACCGGCCATCCAGAACACCGGCACCAGATACAGGCGCAGCAGCAACTGGCCGAGAAAATCCAGGCGACGAGAAGCGTCCAGTGCGTCCTGGAGACGATTGAAAAAGCTCAGCATGGTGAATCTCCACAAGCCGGCGCTTGGCGCCGAGGGTCAGGTACAGCGAGGGGTTAAGGGCGCCAGATGCCCTGGTTATGCCACTCATCCAACAGGGTCTGGGCGTTGTTGAAGTACTGCGTATCGGCCGTCAGGCCATGCTGCTGCGCCAGTTCCAGCAGGGCCGGCTCGGTAGCGTCACCGGCCTGCAGACGTGCCGCCAATTGATAGGCGAACGGGCTAAGTTGCATAAAACGCACCTTGTCCTGCGCATCCCGCCAAACCAGCAGGCAGGTCGGCTCGGCATCTGGTGCACAGGGTTGGAAGTCCACACCAATGCGCTGCACCGGCCATTGATAGGCCAGCGGCCAGGCCAGTGGCGACCAGCCCTGCGCAGGCAACTCGGCCTCGCTGACATCCAGGACCAGCTCAACCCATTCGTAATGCGCCAGCTCCAGAATAAACGGCGGATCGCCCGCCTCGGCGACATAGCCCTGCTGCAACCAGGCGAGAAACTCCTGGCTGATCTCAAGAAAGTACGGCGTGCGCGCCTGATGCTCGGCGATAAAACTGCGCACCAGGCGTTGCCAGCGACCTACCTCAATCAGCCGGTGCAACACCGGAAAGGCGCCGCTGATAAAGCCTTCGATATTGTTGAAGAACAGCGTTTCATACACCGCCATCCGCTCGGCGCTGATGCCATCGAGCAGCGGCTGCTCTGCCGGTTGGCGAATACGCGCGGCAAAAGCGCGCTGTGCTTCGACGCCACTCATGTGCCGTAGCCTCTAAACGGAGCGGCAACCGATGTCGCAGCCGTTTGCAGCTGACGAATCTGCGCCACCTCGGCATACAGCTCGGCAATCGGCGGGAAGTTGAAATCGCGCTCCAGCAAGGTCGGGCGCACGCCATGTAGGGCGTAGGCCTGCTCCAACAGCGTCCAGACCGGGTCGATCACCGGGGCGCCGTGGGTGTCGATTTTCAGATCGCTGGCCTGGTCGTAATGCCCGGCCACATGCAGATAGGCGATGCGCGCACTGGGCATGGCCGCGATATAGGCGGCCGCATCGAAGTTGAAATTGATGCTGTTGACGAAGACGTTGTTAACGTCGAGCAACAGCTGGCAGTCGGCCTGCTCCAGCACCGCGCTGACAAACGCCGCTTCATCCAGCTCGCCCGGCAACTGCGCGTAGGCCGAGACGTTCTCGATGATCAGCGGACGCTCCAGCACCTCCTGAACGATGCGCACGCGCTCGGCAATGCGCAGCACCGACTCCTCGGAAAAGGGCAGCGGCATCAGGTCATAGAGCTGACCATGGTCGGCGCAGGCCGACAGATGCTCGCTGTAACCGCGCACACCATGCTGCTCGAGAAAGCCCTTGATGGCCTTGAGCAGCTCGATATCCAGCGGGGCAAAACCACCGAGGTTGAGGGACAGACCATGGCAGAGCAGTGGCAGGCGCTCGCTTAAGGCACGCAAATGCTTGCCCAAACGCCCGCCCACGCCGATCCAGTTCTCCGGCGCCACTTCGAGGAAATCCACCTCGGCTGCGCTGCAGTCCTGCAGCGCGCCAAGCAGGCCGCG
Organism: Pseudomonas sp.; assembly: GCA_044240245.1. GTDB lineage: Bacteria > Pseudomonadota > Gammaproteobacteria > Pseudomonadales > Pseudomonadaceae > Aquipseudomonas. The sequence continues at coordinate 3,169 of JBIHZW010000283.1, forward strand.
ACGCAGGCCCAGCCCGGCGCCATTGACGAAATCCATCTGCATATTCTGCCCCTGCACCCAGTTATTCAGTTACTCAGCTTTCTTCTCAGCGCCGCACTTGCCTTCACCGCATTTGCCCTCGCCGTCGGCCTTGGCTTCGCCACCGCACTTACCTTCACCACACTTGCCTTCGCCTTCGGCTTTCTTCATCTCGCCGCCGCATTTGCCTTCGCCGCAGCTGCCTTCGGCAGATTTCTCGCCCTCAGCCAGGCTGTAACCGCTGCTCAGCTCCTGCGCGGCAAAGGGGTTGCTCGCGGCCTGCACGGTAAATGCTGCGCTGCTCAACAGCACCGCGCCCAGGGAAGCAACAACAGTGTTCAGATGTTTCATGGCAACTCTCCGATGGTGATTCAAAGTGGCGGCCGATTGGCTACCTCGGCCCAATAGACGCGGCCGACAAGCGGCTGTTACAGCTGGACCGAAAAAATTTCGCAACCAAGCCAACTGGCGGCTAAATCCTAGAAGATTTTTGCCGCCAGGCAGCCGATCCGGCACACTACGCCCCCCGAGCAAATGCTCGTTTTCAAGCCTGCAGACTCCGTATGACCCGATCCCCGCTCCGCCGTCTCGTTTTTGGCACCCTGCGCCGCGTGCTGTACCTCTGGGTGCGCTCGGAAACCATCAACCAGTCCGCCTTTACCCTCAAGCTCGACCGCAGCAAGCCGGTGTTCTACGTGCTGCAGCAGCCGTCGATGAGTGACCTGGCGGTGGTCGATACCGAGTGCCGCAAGGCCGGCCTGCCGCGCCCGGTGCTGCCGGTAGCGGTGGGTGAACTGCTGGAGCCTGCCGCCTTCTTCTACCTGACCCCGGAGCCCGATTGGCTCGGCCGGCAGGACAAACGCGGCATCTCGCCCACCCTGCAACGCCTGGTCAGCGCGCTGAGCCAGCATGCGGTGGACGATGCGCAGATCATTCCGGTTAGCGTGTTCTGGGGCCAATCGCCAGACCGTGAAACCAGCCCGTGGAAGCTGCTGTTCGCCGACAGCTGGGCGGTAACCGGGCGTCTGCGCCGGCTGGTCAGCATCCTGATTCTCGGCCGCAAGACCCGCGTGCAGTTCTCCACACCTATTCATATGCGCGAGTTGATTGAGCAGGACAAAGGCCACGAGCGCACCCTGCGCATGGTCCAACGCATCCTGCGCGTGCACTTCCGCAATCAGAAGGCCGCCGTGATCGGCCCGGACGTGTCGCACCGGCGCAACCTGGTCAAAGGCCTGGTGCACGGCCCGCAGGTGCGCCAGGCGATCATCGAAGAAGCCGAACGCGAGAACATCAGCCTGGAGAAGGCCGAAAGCCAGGCCCTGCGCTATGGCAACGAGATCGCCTCGGACTACACCTACACCGCCATTCGCTTCCTCGAACTGGTGCTGAGCTGGTTCTGGAACAAGATCTACGACGGCATCAAGGTCAACCATATCGAGGGCGTGCAGGAAGTCGCCCAGGGCCACGAGGTGATCTATGTGCCCTGCCACCGCAGCCACATCGACTACCTGCTGCTGTCCTACCTGCTGTTCCGCAATGGCCTGACG
>JBIHZW010000284.1:0-4735 GCA_044240245.1 Pseudomonas sp.
GTGCAGGCGTTTCTGGTCGGTGGTGTCGAGCGCATTCTCAACCTCAACTGGGAATCCATCCTGCCGCCGCCCGGTGGTGCCGGGCGTCAGCATTACCTGACCGCAATCACCAAGGTCGAAGACCAGATCGTCGAAGTGATCGACGTGGAAAAGGTGCTGTCGGAAATCAGCCCGATGAGCACCAAAGTCTCCCCGGAAAAACTCGCCGACCCGCTGCTCGAATACGCCAAGGGCCGTGAAGTGCTGCTGGTGGATGACTCCAACGTGGCCATGAGTCAGCTCAAGGGCACCATGGCGCAACTGGATATCCGTTGCCACGCTGCCAGCGATGGCCTGCGCGCGCTGAACCTGCTGAAAAGCTGGGCCGACGCCGGGGTTGATGTACACGAGAAGCTGCTGATGGTGATCACCGATGCGGAAATGCCGGAGATGGACGGCTACCGCCTGACCACCGAAATTCGCAATGACTCACGCCTCAAGGACTTGTACGTGGTGCTGCATACCTCGCTGTCCGGCAGCTTCAACGAAGCGATGGTGAAGAAGGTTGGTTGCGACAACTTCCTCTCCAAGTTCCAGCCGGACAAGTTGGTGGATGTGGTGCACCAGCGTCTGGCGCTGCTGCACCCCGAGGAATAGGCCTGACGCGAGCGTCAGGCTGGCATGCGCCTAGCGCTTATTCGCTGAGCCGCTGGCGCAAATGCTCAATGCGCTCGCGGTTAACGTCGAAATCCGCATAGCCCAGGCGCGACGCCGAGCGCACATCCACGGCGGCCCCGCCGATCATAAATTCCACATCATCGACAAAGCGCATCAGCTTGCTGCTGAATTCCGCGCGCAAATAACCCGGCGCTTCCTCCACCAGTGTCACACGCGGCTCTTCGCTGAGCAGCGCCTTGAGGCGCGCCTGGGTTTCTTCGGCAGAGCCTTTAAGCGGCAGCGGCTCAATGGCGTGGCGCTCATCACTGGCCTGGCTGTTCACGCAGTTCGGTGAATCCGGGCAGGCATTCAGGCGGCCCTCACGGATGCCCAGATTATCCGGCGCGGTGCCGCTGCACGCGCTCAGCACTACCAGTAGCGGTAGGGCCAAGACAGGCTTGTGAGTGCGGCGGGTTGCTCGTATAAGGACGTTTTGCCAAAGGGAAGCTGGGTTCATGTTGCATCTCTCCGGGTTGTACCGTTATCCACTGAAATCGGCAGCGGGCGAAGCCTTGCGTGAAACGGCGCTGGACGCCTTGGGCGTGCAGGGTGATCGTCGCTGGATGGTAGTCGATGCTGAATCCGGGCGCTTCCTTACGCAACGTTTGTTGGCGCCGATGACCCAGCTGCAGGCGCGCTGGGTGAGCAATATGCATCTGCAGCTGAGTGCGCCGGGTATGGCTGAGCTGCAGGTGGCTGTGCCGGATGAGCAGGCGCCGCTGCGCGGTGTGACGATCTGGCGCGACAGCCTGCAGGTGCCGGATGCCGGTGATCAGGCCGCGCAGTGGCTGAGCCAGTTTCTCGGCCGGGCGTGCCGCCTAGTGCAGGTATCGGATGCGCGCGCACGGCAGGTCGATACGGCCTACGCCGAGGTAGGCGACAAGGTGGCGTTTGCCGATGGTTTCCCTTTGCTGCTGATCGGTCAGGCATCGCTGGATGACCTGTCGGCGCGTGTCGGCCGGCCGTTGCCGATGCTGCGTTTCCGCCCGAATCTGGTAGTCAGCGGCAGCGAGCCGTATGCCGAAGACAGCTGGAAGCGGATCCGAATCGGCGAGCTGGAGTTTCGTGTGGTCAAGGGCTGCTCGCGCTGCATTATGACCACCCTCGACCCGCAGACGGGTGAGCGCAGCGCGGATCGCGAGCCGTTGACCACTCTGAAAACCTACCGTGAGCGTGAAGGCGATGTGTTTTTCGGGCAGAACCTGATCGCCTGTGGCGAAGGGCAGCTGCGTCTGGATATGCCGGTGCAGGTGCTGGAGTAAGCGGCACTGCACACTCAACCGTTGCAGTTGAGCGTGCCTCTCTTAGCCGTTACTGGTCGAAGTAACGCTCATGCCAGGCAACCAGTGGCTGCGGCGCGTTGAGCTTCTCGCCGTAGATCACCGAGTAGGACAGCACGTTCTGCACGTACTGGCGGGTTTCATCAAACGGGATGTTCTCGATCCACACGTCATATGACAGGTGGTCCGCACCGCGTAGCCACTGGCGCACCCGGCCTGGGCCGGCGTTGTAGGCGGCAGAGGCGAGCACGCGGTTACCGTTGAACTGGCCGTATATCTGGCTCAGGTAGGCGGCGCCCAGCTGGATATTGATTTCCGGGCGATAGGCCAGCTGCGGTGATGACAGCGGAATGCCAAAGCGCTTGGCGGTTTCCTTGGCGGTGGCTGGCATCAGCTGCATCAGGCCCATGGCGCCGACGTGGGATTTGGCATCGGCCATAAAGGCGCTTTCCTGGCGGGTGACGGCAAATACCCAGCTGGAATGGATGTCGCGGTTTTTCGCTTCACGCACCAGGTGTTCGCGGTGCGCCATCGGGAAACGTACGTCCAAATCGTCCCAATACTGCGCTTGGCTGATGGTGCGGATGGCCGGGAAGTACCAGCCCATCTCATAGGCCAGGCGCGCCTGGGCGACCATTTCATCACGGCTGAACAGGCGGCTGACATTGTACCACTCGCGCCGGCCATCGGCGACCTGGCCACGGGCGTGGAACTCCTGGGCGCGGCGAATCGCTGCCGAGTTACGCACTTTCTGGATGGTTTGCGGGCTCAGGGCCAGTGGCTTGTTATTCAGCTGATAGGGCGCCTGCACTTGATCGGCGGCCATAAAGCCGTAGAAATCACGCTCCTTGGCCAGGCTCTGGTACAGCGCCTTTGGTTCCTGGCTGTTGGGCTGCGCCAGTTGCAGGCTGCGCGCCTGCCAGTAACGCCAGCGGTTGGTGTTGCCCAGTTCCGCGGGCATCCGGCGCGTCAGCTGGTTGGCCTCATCCCAACGGCCCAGGCGCAGCAGCAGGCGCGCGCGCCATTCACTGACGGTGTTGTCACGCAGTTCGGGGTCGTACTTGGCCATGACCTGCAGGGCGCGGGAATCGAAGCGCTTGGCCAGGGTCAGGCCGATTTCGCGGGCGATGGCGACCTGTTCCTCGCTGGAGAATTTCATCCGTTGGGCGTAGCCATCGAGCAGCTTCAGCGCGCTTTCCGGGTCCTGACGGGCCAGGCGGCGCAGGCCGAGGCCGACCACATCAGCCATGGCCGGGTCGGTCTGAGTGAAGCGCGAGGTCTGCTTCAGCAGTTCAGGTTTTTGCGCAACCTGCAGCAGAGTTTTGCCGTGGTTGCCGAGGGTCGGCATGGTCTTGATCAGGTGAGTGACCAGGCCGTAGTTACGCGCTTCGGCCGCCAGCTTGGCGCGCTGCCAGCGTCTTTGCTCAGTGAGTTGGCCTTCGGCGGACCACATTGCGAACAGCGGGTCACAGGCGTTGGGCTGCGATTTGCCGACCAGCCAGAGTTTTTCTGCGGTGGCGTTGCCTTCGGCGCGCATGCCGTGGCTCAACTGGTATTGGCCATACAGGCAGTCGAGCTCGGTGAAGTTCAGCGCCGGGTCGTAGTAGTTGATAAAGGTCTGCCATTCGCCGCGCTCGGCCAGCCAGCGCAGCCAGCGCAGCTTCATCCAGCTGATCTGCGGCAGGTCGCCATGTTCGGCGAGGAATTTCTCGATTTCGTCATTGCTTGCCCACTTCAGCCGGGCGGTCAGCTCGTCATACGCCAGGTAAGGCTCCAGCGGATAGTCACGCAGGGCACTGGCATAGCGCTGATAAGGGCCTTTGTCACCCTTGGCCAGTGCGGCTTTGGCTTGATCGTAATATTGACGTTGTTGCGTCAGGGTGGCGGCCTGCGCCGCAGTGACGCTCAGGGAGGAAACCAACAGGCAGGACAGCAGGCTGAACAGGGGACCGCGCATGACACTTCCAGGCAAATAGTGCGTATAGCTCTAGCTTAGTCGTTTGCCTATAGGCGGTGAAGGCTCAATGCGTTTCAACGCGTAATTGTTGGTACTAATCGCCGCTTGAGCCTTGGCGCGCGTGCTAGAGCGCTTATTGCCTGGGTAGCGGATGGCAAGCGCGGAATTTACCGCGCCTGCCGCTGAAATTGCCTGCTTGGTCTGTGCGCTTCTCGGTTAGAATGCGCGCCCTGTTTTGCGGGTGCCTTGGGCAGCTGCAGATGATTTTCTGGGTGTTTCAGGTTGCCGCTGTGCACTGGATGCAACGAAGCCCGTTGCTCGGCCGCGGTTTTACCAGCGTTCACCCGTCGTTTTTTGTTGAGGCGTGCCATGACCCTGCTCAAGTTCACCGATATTTCCCTGGCCTACGGCGCAATGCCGCTATTGGACAAGGTGTCTTGGCAGATCGCCCGGGGCGAGCGGGTGTGCATCATCGGCCGCAATGGCACCGGCAAGTCGAGCATGATGAAGCTGGTCAAGGGTGATCAGAAAGCCGATGACGGCGCCGTCTGGCGCGCACCGGGCCTGAAGATCGGCGAATTGCCGCAGGAATTGCCGCAGGCCGACGACCGCACCGTGTTCGATGTGGTCGCCCAAGGCCTGGACGGTGTGGGTGAGCTACTCGCGCAATACCACCACTTGGCGCAGAACTGTGTCACCGAAGCCGATCTGGACAAGCTGATGCATGTCCAGCAGGACCTCGAGGCCCGTGACGGCTGGCGCTTGCAGCAACTGGTCGACAGCACCCTGAGCCGTCTGCAAC
>JBIHZW010000285.1:0-4733 GCA_044240245.1 Pseudomonas sp.
CTCGTCGGTCAGGTTCAGGGTCAGCAGGGTTTCCAGCAGGCCGACCAGGGCCATCAATATCGCGTAGGGGGCGATGATGCGCAGGGTTTCCAGGGTCCAGGGCACCTGCGGCAGGGCAAATTCCGGCAGGCCGCCGGCGATATGCGCCATATCGCCCAGGGTGTGGGTCGGCAGGCCGAGCAGGTATACCGCCAGGCCTACGCCGAGAATCGCCACCAGCGCCGGCGGCACGCTGCGGGTCAGGCGCGGCAGCAGGTAGACGATGGCCATGGTCAGCGCCACCAGGCCGAGCATCAGATACAGCGCATTGCCGCTGAGCCAGGCCTCGCCATCCTTGAAGTGCTCCAGCTGGGCCAGGGCGATGATGATCGCCAGGCCGTTGACGAAGCCGAGCATCACCGAGTGCGGCACCATGCGGATCAGCTTACCCAGGCGCAACAGGCCGAAGGCGATCATCAGCAACCCACCGAGCAACACGGTGGCGAGCAGGTACTGCGCGCCGTGCTGCACCACCAACGCGACTATCACCACCGCCATCGACCCGGCAGCACCGGAAACCATGCCCGGGCGCCCGCCGAATAGAGCGGTCAGGGTGCAGATAATAAAAGCGCCGTAGAGCCCCATCAGCGGGTTGAGCTGGGCCACCAGGGCGAAGGCGATGCACTCGGGCACCAGGGCGAACGAGGTGGTCAGCCCGGCCAGGACATCGGCGCGTAGACGTTTTGCTTTCATAAATGGCCCAAAAGCCATGCCCTGTGGGACGTGGCGAGATAACGAGGGCCGCGGATATTACGGCCTTGGGGATAATCCGACCAGTTGCGACTGGAATGCAGGACCGACGGCGCGTTTATCGCCTGGGTTAAGGAGCGAGCTTGCGCAGCAAATAGCTATCCATAATCCAGCCATGCTGCTCACGCAGCTCGGCGCGGCGGGTGCGGATGGTGTCGACGACCTCGCTTAGCGGGCCGGCGATCAGCACTTCATCCGGGGTGCCGATATAGGCGCCCCAGTAGATCTGCATCGCCTGGTCGACAAAGCGTTGGTAGGTGTCCTGAGCGTCGAGCATCACCAGCACGCTGTCCAAACCCTCGGGAAAGCCGGCTTCCGCCAGGCGCCGCGCCGGTGTGATCTGGAAGGCCTGACCGATGCTGTTAAAGCAGACCTTATGCTTGGCCGCCAGGGCTTGCAGGCTGGTGATGCCGGGGATCACTTCGTACTCAATCTGTTCGCTGCTGTTGGCCACGATTTGCTCGACGATGCGCAGGGTGCTGTCGTACAGCGCTGGGTCGCCCCAGACCAGAAAGGCGCCGGTTTCGCCGTCGCTCATCTGCTCGCGAATCATGCCCTCGAACACCTGCTGCTTGTCCTGATTCAGATCGACCACGCTGCCGCGATAGTCCGGCACGTCGCGCACCCGCTCCGGGCAGTCGGCGCTGACAAAGCGGTAGTCGCGACCCTGGATAAAGCGCTCGCAGATGGTTTTGCGCAGGCCGATCAGGCTGTCCTTTGTGCTGCCCTTGTCCATCAGGAAGAACACGTCCGTGCGGTTCAGCGCGTTGATCGCCTGCACCGTCAGGTAGTCCGGGTCGCCGGCGCCGATGCCGATTATCAACAGGGTTTTCATAAAGCGGTCTCCAGGCTGCCGGCTAACAGCGGCAGCGAATCAATATGTCGGTAGTCTGCGCCCAGCTCAGTGGCCAGCTGGCGCGCGCGGCCGAGGCGGATCGGTGCGCTTTCGATATCCACCAGCAGCGCCGGGCAGGCGCTCGGGGTTAACGCCGGCCAGTCGCGCAGGCGGCCATCGGTAATGATCAACAAACGATGGCGTTCGGCCGGTTGCAGGCGCTGACGCCGCGCCTGCCAGTCGGCGGCCTGCTGCACGGCCGCCAGCAACGGAGTGCCGCCGCCCGCGCCCAGCTCGGCCAACCACTGTTGCAAGGCCTGGGAGGCTTTCTGCCCCTGCCATAACCATTGCGCCTGACGGCCGGTGGCGTGCAGTAAGGCCAGGCGCGCGCGTTGCCGACGCGCCTGCTCGAACACTTCACTGAGCAAACCCTTGGCCTTGCTTAGCGCGCCATGGCGGCGGGTCGAGGCTGAGGCATCGACTATCAGCAGCCAGAGTTCCGCCGGCTTGGCGCTGCGCGGACGCAGCAATAGATCCTGACGGCTGCGCGGGCGGCCCTTAAGCAGGCTCGCCGGCCAGTCGATACGACCCGTTGCACCACTGCGACTGGCACCGTTACGACCACCGCCCAGTGTGCCGGGAGCGGCCCGGGCATCCGCGCCTGGGGCTGTGCGCGGGCGGATGCCTAGGGCTTTTTTGCCCAGCGCGGCGGTTCACGCCGAACGCCAAGGCTTTGCGCCTGGGCGGGTAATTCACCCCACTGGCCTTCGCCTTGCGGCGCTTGTGGCTGCTCACTGGCGGCGCTGTTGTCAGGTTGCGCTTGCGGCTGCGGGGTTTGCGCGGCAGGCGGCGGGTTATGTCGGCGACGATGACGCAGAACGAAATCCGCCACCGCATCGATATCCACCGCCTCAATGTGTTCGGCACCGCGCCAGGCTGCATGCGCACGGGCGGCGCGCAGCCAGACCAGATCGGCGCGCAGGCCATCGACAGCGGCGGCGAAACAGCGCTGGCTGATCTGCTCCAGGGCGGCGTCATCCAGCGGAATAGCCGCCAGTCGCGCACGGGCGCTCTGGCAACGCTCACGCAGTTCATCCTGCTGCGCTTGCCAGCGCTCAAGAAACGCCTGCGGGTCGGCATCGAAGGCCAACCGGCGACGGACAATCTCGGCACGCTGGGCCGGTTGCGGCTGGGCATCCAGGGCCAGGTTAAGGCCGAAGCGATCCAGCAGTTGCGGGCGCAGTTCGCCCTCCTCGCCGTTCATGGTGCCGATCAGCACAAAACGCGCGGCATGCCGATGGGAGATGCCGTCGCGCTCAATATGGTTGACCCCGCTGGCGGCTGCATCCAGCAGCAGGTCGACCAGATGATCGGGCAGCAGATTGACCTCATCAACATACAACACGCCGCCATTGGCCTTGGCCAGCAGTCCAGGACTGAACTGCGCGCGGCCCTCGCCCAGCGCGGCATCCAGATCGAGGGTGCCGACAATGCGCTCCTCGCTCGCGCCCAGCGGCAGGGTGACAAAGGTGCCGCTGGCCAGCAGGTCGGCCAGGCCACGGGCCAGGGTCGATTTGGCCATACCTCGCGGCCCTTCGATCAGCACACCGCCGATGGCCGGATCGATGGCCGCCAGGCACAGCGCCAGTTTCAGGTCATCGGCGGCGACCACGGCAGCGAGGGGGAAGTGGCTATCGGTCATGGCAGGGTCCGTTTAGCTAAAAGATGAAGGGTCACTGGCCGGTACCGAACACGGCAAAGGGCAGCAAGACGATGCCAATAACTTTTGGCCAGATGGCGCCCAGCACCGCACCGACGCAGGCACCGCCCCCTGCCCAGATAAACAGGTCAACCAGCGGAGTTGGCAACGGGCCGAGAACCAGGCCAGCCAGCAGGCCCAGCCAGAAACCACCAAACAGGCCGATACCGGCGGCGCCGATGCGCTCCTTGCGGGTAACTGGTCTGCGCCACCAACTCACCAAGCGATGTCGCAAGCATTGCGACATCGCTTGGTGAGGCTGTTTGCTCTCGCTCATGCTTCCTCGCTATCGATCAGCAGGTTTTCCAAGGCTTCGCGGTACTCGCCGGGGTGCTGCCAGAGGCCGCGTTGCTGGGCTTCGAGCAGGCGTTCGAGGATATCCTGCAAGGCGCCGGGGTTGTGCTGCTGGATAAAGTCGCGGGTGCTTTTGTCGAGCAGATAGGCATCGGTGAGCAGTGCGTACTGGTGGTCATCAACCAGCTCGCTGGTGGCGTCGAAGGCGAACAGGTAGTCGATGGTCGCCGCCAGTTCGAACGCGCCCTTGTAGCCGTGGCGCTTCATGCCGTCGATCCACTTGGGATTGGCTGCACGGGCGCGCACCACGCGGTTGAGTTCTTCCTTCAAGGTGCGGATGCGCGGCGTGTCGGGCTGGCTGTTGTCGCCGTGGTAGCTGGCCACCTTGGCCCCGCGCAGGGTTTCCACCGCCGCGAGCATGCCGCCTTGGAACTGGTAGTAGTCATTGGAATCGAGGATATCGTGCTCGCGGTTGTCCTGGTTGTGCAGCACCGCCTGCATCTGCTCCAGGCGCTCGGCGAACTGCGCGCGCGCCGGGGTGCCTTCGCTGTGCGTGCCATAGGCGTAACCGCCCCAGTTCAGATAGACCTCGGCCAGATCCTCGCGGGTTTGCCACAGGCGTTCTTCGATGGCGTTCTGCACGCCCGCGCCATAGGCACCCGGCTTGGAGCCAAACACCCGCCAGCCGGCTTGCTTGCGCGCCTCGGCTTCATCCAGGCCGCTGTCCTGCAGGGTCAGGGATTCGCGCCAGACTCGCGCCGACAGTGGGTTCATATCTTCCGGCTCATCGAGATCGACTACTGCTTGCACGGCATCATCGAACAGGCGGATCAGGTTGCTAAAAGCATCGCGGAAGAACCCGGACACGCGCAGGGTCACGTCCACCCGCGGGCGGCCGAGTTGCGCCAGCGGCATGATCTCGAAACGCTCGACGCGCTGGCTGCCGGCCTGCCAGACCGGGCGCACGCCCATCAGCGCGAGGGCCTGGGCCATGTCGTCACCGCCAGTGCGCATGGTCGCCGTGCCCCACATCGACAGGCCGAGCTGACGCAGATG
>JBIHZW010000069.1:0-15468 GCA_044240245.1 Pseudomonas sp.
GCGCGGGTTTTATGATGCAGATGCTGCAGTTCCAGGAAGAGCGTCTGTTCGGTGCGGCCAACATGATCAAGGGCCTGGAGCACTGCATCAACGCCACCATCGACTACTGCAAGGAGCGCAAAACCTTCGGCAATGCGCTGATCGACAACCAGGTGATCCACTTCCGTATGGCCGAGCTGCAGACCGAAGTCGAGTGCCTGCGCGCGCTGGTTTATCAGGCCACCGAGCAGTACGTGCGCGGCCGCGATGTCACCAACCTGGCCTCGATGGCCAAGCTCAAAGCCGGCCGCCTCGGCCGTGAAGTCACCGACAGCTGCCTGCAGTACTGGGGCGGCATGGGCTACATGTGGGAAAACCCGGTGGCCCGCGCCTACCGCGACGTGCGTCTGGTATCGATTGGCGGCGGTGCCGACGAAATCATGCTGGGCATTATCTGCAAGCTGATGGGCATTCTGCCTGGCAAAAAGAAAGGCTGAGGACGCGACCATGGCCGCTCTACCGAACTGCGAAACCCTGCTGCTAAGCCTTGACGCCGGCGTGCTGCACGTCACCCTCAACCGTCCGGACAGCCGCAACGCCATGAGCCTGGCCATGGTCAGCGAATTACGCGCGGTACTGGAAAGCATGCGCGTAGACCCTCGCGTGCGCGCCATCGTCCTGCGCGGCGCCGGAGGGCACTTCTGCGCAGGTGGCGATATCAAGGATATGGCTGGCGCGCGTGCGGCCGGTGGCGACGCCTACCGCAGCCTTAACCGCGCCTTTGGCAGCCTGCTGGAAGAAGCGCAGAACACGCCGCAAGTGCTGATCGCTGTGCTCGAAGGCGCAGTGCTCGGCGGCGGTTTCGGCCTGGCCTGCGTGTCGGATATCGCCATCTGCCAGCAGGACGCCAAGTTCGGCCTGCCGGAAACCACCTTAGGGATTCTGCCGGCGCAGATTGCACCCTTTGTGGTGCGGCGCATCGGCCTGACCCAGACCCGGCGCTTGGCTCTTACCGCCGCCCGCTTCAATGGCAGCGAGGCCGAACGCCTGGGCCTGGTGCATTTCAGCGAAGCCGATAGCGAAGCCGTCGACGCCCGTTTGCACCAGGTACTGAGCCAGGTGCGCCAATGCGCGCCGCAAGCCAATGCCCAGACCAAAGCCCTGTTGCTGGCAGCAGAAAACGAAGCGCTCGGACCCTTGCTGGACCGCGCCGCCGAGCAGTTCGCCGCAGCGGTAACCGGCGCCGAAGGCTTCGAGGGCACCATGGCCTTTATGCAGAAACGTGCGCCGAAGTGGGCCGCTGAATAAGCCCCCTACAACATGACCTGATTGCCAGGCTTACGACCCAGCAGGAGCACACAGATGCCCGCCTTTAACAAAATTCTGATCGCCAACCGCGGGGAAATCGCCTGCCGGGTGATGCGCACCGCCCAGGACCTCGGCTACCGCACCGTGGCCGTCTACTCGGAGGCCGACGCCGACGCACGCCATGTGCAGCAAGCCGATGAAGCCGTGTGCATCGGCCCGGCCCAGGTCAACCAGTCGTACCTAGTGATCGCCAACATCATCGCCGCGGCACAGAAAACCGGCGCCGACGCGATCCACCCTGGCTACGGTTTTCTCTCGGAAAACGCCGAGTTCGCCCGCGCCTGTGAGGCCGCCGGCATCGTATTTATCGGCCCGACCGTGGAAGCCATCCACCTGATGGGCAGCAAGCGCCTATCGAAGATCGCCATGCTTGAAGCCGGCGTGCCGTGCATTCCCGGTTTTGAGGGCGCTGCCCAGGACGATGAAACCCTGAGCCGCGAAGCTGAGCGCATCGGCTACCCACTGATGATCAAGGCCAGCGCCGGTGGCGGCGGTCGTGGTATGCGTCTGGTGCACGAATCCAGTGAGCTGCTGGCGCAGATCCGCACCGCCCGCTCGGAAGCGCAGAACGCCTTCGGCTCCGGCGAGTTGATTCTCGAACGTGCGGTGATCCAGCCGCGCCATGTGGAAATCCAGGTATTCGGCGATCAGCACGGCAGCATCGTTTATCTCGGCGAGCGCGACTGCTCGGTGCAGCGTCGCCACCAGAAGGTGGTCGAGGAAGCGCCCTGCCCGGTGATGACGCCCGAGCTGCGCCAGGCCATGGGCGAAGCTGCGGTAAAAGCGGCGGCATCGGTGAACTATGTCGGTGCCGGCACCGTGGAATTTCTCCTCGATCAGAGTGGCGAGTTCTTCTTTCTGGAGATGAATACCCGCCTGCAAGTCGAACACCCAGTTACCGAACTGATCACCGGGCAAGATCTGGTCGCCTGGCAGATTCGCGTCGCCGAAGGCCAGCCGCTACCGCTTAAGCAGGACGAGATCCGCCTGACCGGCCACGCCATGGAAGTGCGTCTGTACGCCGAAGACGCCACGCAGAATTTCCTGCCGCAAACCGGCACCGCACTGCGCTGGGAGCCGGCGCTGCGCGACGGCATTCGCATCGACCACGGCCTGGTCGAAGGCCAGGCGATCACGCCGTTCTATGACCCGATGCTGGCCAAGGTCATCGCTTACGGAGCAACCCGCGAGGAAGCGCGGCGCAAACTGGTGCGTGCGGTTGAGGATTGCGTGCTGCTGGGCGTCAACGGTAACCAGCGCTTTCTCGCCAACCTGCTTAGCCACTCCGAGTTTGCCGCCGGCAATGCCACCACCGCGTTTATCGCCGAGCATTTCGCCAGCGACCCGAGCCTAAGCCCGCAGCCGCCAAAAGCCAGCGAACTGGCCGCCGCAGCCGCCCTGCTGTTCCAGCAATCGGCCAATGCCCGCGCGCACCAACCGGGGCTCTCCGGCTGGCGCAATGCCGGCAGCGCACCTTGGCGCTTTCTGCTCAAGCAGGGCGAACAGCCATTCTCCGTGGAGCTGCAAGTACTGGCCGACGGCCCACAACCCAGCATGCTGGCCACCATTGGCGAGCAGCAAGTCAGCCTCAAACTGCTGGCCAGCGACGGTCGCTGGGCCACATTGGAGCTGGACGGTATTCGCCAGCGCCTGGCCTATCACCTGGCCGGCGAAAACCTCTGGCTGTATGGCCATAACGGCAATCTGCAGCTGACCGATATCACCCACCAGCCGGTCAGCAGCGCTGCCGGCGCCGGCTCGGGCAGCGTCAAGGCACCAATGGACGGCGCGATTGTCGAGGTGCTGGTCGAAGAAGGCAGCCAGGTCAGCAAAGGCCAACTGCTGGTGGTGCTGGAAGCGATGAAGATGGAACACCCGCTCAAGGCCAGCATCGACGGCGTGGTACGCCGCATTGGCGTCAGCCGTGGCGATCAGGTGAAGAACCGCCAGCTGCTGGTGGAAATCGAAGCCAGCGAAGCCTGATGCCCTCGCCCCTATAACAACAAGACACGGAGCACGCATATGTCACTGCAAGGCAAAACCCTGTTTATCACCGGCGCCAGTCGCGGCATCGGCCGTGAGATCGCCCTGCGCGCCGCGCGTGAGGGGGCCAATATCGTGATTGCAGCGAAAAGCGCCGAGCCCCACGCCAAGCTGCCCGGCACCATCCACTCGGTGGCCGCCGAGGTCGAAGAAGTCGGCGGCAAGGCCCTGGCCCTGCAGGTCGATGTGCGTGACGAAAACGCGGTGAAAGCTGCAATGGCACAAGCAGCCGAACACTTTGGCGGCATCGATGCGCTGATCAACAACGCTGGCGCCATCAAGCTGGTGGGCGTGGAGAAACTCGAACCCAAGCGCTTCGACCTGATGTTCCAGATCAACACCCGCGCGGTGATGGTCTGCAGCCAGGCAGCGTTGCCCTACCTTAAGCAGAGCAAGGGCCATATTCTCAGCCTGTCGCCACCGCTTAACCTCGACCCCAAGTGGTTCGCCAACTACGGCCCCTATACCACCACCAAGTACGGCATGAGCATGCTGACCTTAGGCATGCATGAGGAATTCAAGAAATACGGCATCAGCGTCAACTCGCTGTGGCCGAAAACGGTGATCGCCACCGCCGCCATCGAGTTCGAGGCCGGCGGCCCAGCTGTGATGAAGGCCGCGCGCCTGCCGGCGATCATGGCCGATGCCGCCCATGCCATCCTGTCCAGCAGCGAACGCAGCATCAGCGGGCGCCTGCTGATCGACGAGGAAATTCTCCGAGAGCAGGGCCAGAGCGACTTCGAGCAGTACCGCTATGACCCGGCCGGCAAACTGATGACCGATCTGTTTGTCGACTAAATCGACAGGCCGCACCAGCGCCCGCTCACAGTGGAACGGGGGTTGGTGCAGTGCATTAGGCGTCTTATTTGAGCCGCCAAGGCGGGTTCAAACGATTTTCGCCAGCGTGATACAGGCACAGCGGATTGCCATCGGGGTCCTGTAAATAGGCCTCGCGCCACAGCCAGGGCTGGTCTGTCGGCAACATGCTGAACTCGACACCTTGGGCCTGCAGGTGGGCGACGGTCTGATCCAGTTCGGCGCATTCGAAGTAGATCAACGTCTGGCTGGCCGGCACCTGCGCAACTTGGCTCAAGGAAAAACTCGCCTGACCATCCGGGCAGCAGAACCGCGCATAGTCCGGCAGGCTCTCGACAATCAGTTGCAGGCCCAGGCCCTGATAAAAGCGAATAGATCGCGGCACATCGCTGACCGCCACGGTGATTTGGTTCAAGTTCATCGCACCCTCCTGGTTCAGCGCGTAATCGCGCTGGCGTATCGAACTAATGCCACAGCCCCGAGTACGCTGGCAATACGCGGGCGCGGCGCTATTTGCCGATCTGCCCTACCGGGCTTGCGCCAGAGCCATGGCAGGGGTGCATGCCGGCGACTAGAGTTGGGCTTCGCCCCGTATAACAACCCTAAACGCGAGCGCCATGAGCCAGACAGATCTGATTTCCCCCCTGCGTTTTCTTGCCCGCCTGCCCCAGCACCTGCCGCGCGTACCGCGTATGTTGCGCGGCCTGTATTACGCCGGTATCCGCAACCGCGAGAAGAACCTGTCGCTGGCCTGGGCGCTGGAACGCACGGCACAGCAGCATCCCGACCGCCCCGCGCTGCTGGATGAGTCGCGCTGCCTTAGCTATGCCCAGTTCAACGCCTGGGCTAACCGCCTGGCCTGGGCGTTCAAAGCCGAAGGCGTGCGCCATGGCAGCGTGGTGGCGGTGATGCTGGAAAACCGCCTGGAGCTGCTGGCTATTCTCGCCGCGCTGAGCAAGCTCGGCGCGGTTGGCGCGCTGGTCAACACCACCCAGCGCGGCAAGGTGCTGGCCCATAGCCTCAATCTGGTAAAACCGGGTTTTATGCTGATCGGCGACGAGTTGCTGGCGGCCTTCGCTGAGGTCGTAGAGCAACTCGATAATCCGCAAACGCCGCGTTACTGGGTGGCCGATCAGGACTGCCTGCAGGACGCTGGCCAGGCCCCCGACGGCTGGACCAATCTGATGCAACTGGCACGCAGTCAGGCCAGCGATAACCTGCCCGACAGCGCCAAAGTGCAGATGAAGGACCCCTGCTTCCTGATTTACACCTCTGGCACCACCGGCCTGCCCAAAGCCTCGATCATGAGCCACGGCAAGTGGATCAAGGCTTACGGTGGCTTCGGCCATTCCGGCCTGACCCTGGGTAATCAGGACGTGCTCTACCTGACCCTGCCCTGCTACCACAACAATGCCGTGACCGTGTGCTGGAGCGCTGCCCTGGCCGGTGGTGCGGCCATCGCCCTGCGCCGCAAGTTCTCTGCCAGCGCCTTCTGGCCGGATGTACAGCGCTATCAGGCCACCTGCTTCGGCTATATCGGCGAACTGTGTCGCTACCTGCTTAACCAGCCCGAGTGCGCCGCAGAGAAGGACAACAGCCTGCGCTGCATGATCGGCAATGGCCTGCGACCCTCGATCTGGGCCGAGTTCAAGGCGCGCTTCGGGGTTGAGCAGATCACCGAGTTCTATGCCTCCAGCGAAGGCAATATCGGTTTTACCAACGTGTTCAACTTCGACAATACCGTGGGCTTCTCCCCCGCCACCTACGCCATCGTGCGCTACGACCTGGAGAACGATTGCGCCATCCGCACCGCCAAGGGCTTTCTGCAGAAAGCCGACAAGGGCGAGCCGGGTTTGCTGATCAGCGAGATCAGCGCCAAGTGGCCATTCGACGGCTACACCGACCCGGCCAAGAGCGAGGCGGCGATCCTGCGCAACGTGTTCAAGAAGGGCGATGCCTGGTTTAACACTGGCGACCTGATGCGCGATATCGGCTGCAAGCACGCGCAATTCGTTGATCGCCTAGGCGACACCTTCCGCTGGAAAGGCGAAAACGTCTCCACCACCGAGGTAGAGAACGTGCTGGGGGCCTTTCCCGGCGTCGAGGATGCGGTGGTGTATGGCGTGGAAATCCCCGGCACCAACGGCCGCTGCGGCATGGCCGCGCTGCGTCTGAGTGAGGGCCAGCAACTGGATAGCGGCGCCCTCGCCGCGCACCTGGATGCCGAATTGCCGGTGTATGCCGCGCCGCTGTTTATCCGCCTGCTGGGTGAGGTGGAAACCACCGGCACCTTCAAATACAAGAAGACTGACCTCAAGCAGGCCGCCTACAACCCGGCAATCGTGCAAGAGCCCTTGTGGGTGCGCCTGCCGGGCGAGCAGCGCTTCACCCCACTGGACCCCAGTCTGTTCGCCGCCATTGGTGAGCAGGCCTATCGCTTCTGATTGCCGGCAGCAGGCGGGCTATCAGCGCTGCCTGCTACTGCTTGAACTCGAACTGTAACTGCGCGCCTTCCACCGATTGCCAGTAGTCGTCATCGCGATCGTTGGTAATCAGCTTGCCATTGAGTTGAAAGGGCTCCTCTGTCTTATCCTTGTCGCCAAACATCGGCGGCAATAACGGGATCGACAGGTCGCTGAGCGGCGCCACCGGCTGCAGGGGATCAAACACATTGGTATGCAGGCTCAAATCCAGCGGCGCTTGCGGCTCAGCGGGTTCGGGCTTGCTCGCAACCACAGCAGGTTTGGGCTTGGTTGGAGCCGCTGCCGCAGGTTTGGCTTCCGCAGCCTTGGGCTGCGCAGGCTTGCTAACAACGGGGGCCGGCTCGGCCTTGGCCGCTTTGCTGGTAACCACGGTTTGCGCTGGTTGCGCCTTGGCGGTTTCAACCTTGGGCTTTGCAGGAGGGTTGGTGCTTTGCTCGCAGGCCACCAGTGACAGCATTGTCAGCAGCAGCACGAGGCTTCGAATAGGCAACATGGGCAGGTACAAAGGCAGTGACACAAGCCACTATGCTGGCCCCTCCCCCCTACGCTGGCAAGCTCGCAATCGGTACGGCAGGTAACAGCGCGCTAAGAATCAGCCGACAGCCACCGGTGTCGATGGCCGCCAGCGACTTACCTACCCAGCCTTATTCAGCCGATTGCAGTTGCTGCAATTGCGCGTCGATATCCAGCTCCGGGTGCTCACGCATCAGCTGTAACAGCAAGGCATCGGCCTCGTCCGTCCAACCATCACGGCGCAATTTGAGTAAGCGTTGCAACTCGCTGCGCAGCTGCTGTTCGGCCTGAGTGCCTGCAGCTTCTGCCGCTTTTTCGGGGGCTGATACAGCAGGCGCACGGGCTGCTTGTGGCAGTTGTTCATGCAACGCATCGGCCGATGACTCCTCACGCAACAGCTGATTGGAGGCACCGGCCGAAAGCTTCTTCTCGGCCTTGGCGGCATCGGCGCTGTAGCCCTGAATCACCGGAGCAGGCTGCGCCGCACGTGAACGCTCGGCCTCATCAGCCACCGCAGCGGACTCCGCCAGTGGTGCGGGCATCGGCGCAGACTGCGGGGCCATCCTCGCCGCAGCCGGCGCCATAGGCGCGCCGCTGGGCACGGCATCGAAGGCATCCGGAGCCTGCTCGAAGGTGCGCCAGGTCAGGCTCACGCCAATCCCCAGGCAAGCGACCCCAGCCAACGCCACCGACCAGCGTTGCCGACCGCCAGCGCCGAACAGCCAGCTGTGCAGGCGTGCGCTCAGGCCAGGTTTGACTTCGGTTGTGGCCGCGCTGCGCGCTGCTGCGCTGGCCGCCGCGAGAATCTGCGCATCCAGCTGCGCACTGGGCTCGCCGCCGCTGTGCTGGCGGAAATGCTCGAGCATCTGCCGTTCCTGCTCATCGAGCCTATGTTGATCGTGGTTCATACGGACAACTCCTCGGCGGCCGGGTCAGCCAGCAGCCGACGTAACTTCTGCAGGGCATAGCGCAAACGGCTTTTCACCGTTTCTGTGGGTATCTGGGTCAGCTCGGCGATCTCGGCCAGTTCCAGATCACCGTGGGCACGCAGCAGAAACACTTCGCGCTGCTCCGCCGGCAAATCGGCCAGCGCGGCCTCTAAACGCTGCTGATCGCGGCTCAGGCTGAGCTGTTGCTCAGGCCCCGGCTGCGGGTCGTGCGGGGCATGCTGCTGTTCATCGTACTCAGCATGCCCCGCCTGGTGCCGACCATGCTTGCGCCAGGTGTCGATCAACCGGTTGCGGCCGATCTGGTACAGCCAGGTCTTGAACAGCACGCTATCGCGCTGTTCGCTCTGGCTGCGGATCAGGCTCATCCAGGTATCCTGAAACACCTCCTCGGCCAGGGCGTGGTCACCACACAGGCCGAGCAGAAAGCGAAACAGGCCGAGCCGATGACGCTGGTACAACTCGGCGAAAGCCGCCGCGTCACCGCGGCGGTAACGCCGCAACAAGGCGGCGTCGTCATCCGTGAGGGGTCGATTCACTGCTGTACTCGTGCGGTAGTTGAACGGTTCGTCGCAGTTTGCAGACTCTGCGCCAGTTCCACCAGCTGTACGAACTCGCCGCGCAGACCGAAGCGGTCATCGCCTTTGGCGTTACGCGCCAGCTCAGCGCTGTCGGCCAGGCTGAAGCGCCCGGTGTAGGTATCGCCTTTAAGCTGCTGGGCGAAGGCGGCCACCGCTGCGGCAAAGAGCAGGTCTTCGCTGGCCTGGCTGACAGCACGTGTATCGTTGACCTGAATCGGTTGTTCCAGCAGCTTGCTGACGTCCTGCCCCGGCGCCTTGTAGCGAATGCGCAGCCAGGCCAGTTCGCCCGCCGGGCTGCCCGCCTTGGCCGCTTGCTGATAGCGCAGCGGCTCCAGCCAGCCCTTGCCGCCCACTGGCACCACTTCATACAGCGCGGTGACCGTGTGGCCGGCGCCGATTTCACCGGCATCGACCTTGTCGTTACTGAAGTCCTCACGCTTCAGAGCACGATTTTCATAGCCCAGCAGGCGGTACTCGCTGACCTCGGCGGGGTTGAACTCGACCTGAATCTTCACATCGCGGGCCACAGTCGCCAGGGTCGAGCTGAGCTGATCCACCAGCACCTTGCGCGCCTCGCGCAGGTTGTCGATATAGGCGTAGTTACCATCGCCAGCGTCGGCCAACTGCTCCATCAACTGCTCGTTGTAGTTATCGGTGCCAAAGCCCAGGGTGGTCAGCGATACGCCGGTCTTGCGCTTGTCGGCGGCCAGCTGCTTGAGCGTTTCGAAATCGCTGATACCGACGTTGAAGTCGCCATCGGTGGCCAGCAGGATGCGGTTGATGCCGCCGTCGATAAAGCCCTGCTGTGCCTGCTGGTAGGCCAGCTGAATGCCCGACTCGCCCGCCGTTGAACCGCCCGCCGTAAGCTGGTCGATAGCCGCGCGGATCTTGGCTTTATCACTGCCGGAGGTCGGCTGCAGCACCACACTGGATGAGCCGGCATACACCACCAGCGATACCTTGTCCTGGGCGCGCAGCTGCTCGACCAGCAGCTTCAAGGTGCTTTGCACCATGGGCAGGCCATCGCGGCGGTCCATCGAGCCGGAGACATCTACCAGAAACACCAGATTGGCCGGCGGCAATTCCTCTACGCGCAGATCCGAGGCCTTGATGGCGATACGCAGCAAACGGCTCTCGGGGTTCCACGGTGTGGCCGCCAGCTCAGTGTGCACGCCAAACGGCACATCGCCCTTGGGCAGCGGATAGGCATAGGGGAAGTAGTTGACCAGCTCCTCCAGGCGCACCGCATCCTGCGGCGGCAACTGCCCGCCATTGAGAAAACGCCGCACATTGGCGTAGCTGCCGGTATCCACATCGATGCTAAAAGTCGACACCGGGGTCTCGGCCACGGCATGCACCGGGTTGTCGGCCAGTGTCTGATACTGCTCGCGGTTCTCGTCGCGGCTCTTCCCCAAGTAAGCAGGCGGCAAGGCATCAGCCTGTACAGACATCGGCATCGGCGCATAGGCCACACTGGGCATCACGGCCCCGCCCGCCACCTGGCTTTTGCGTTGCAGTTCAGCGGGTGCCGCGGCCAGCTGTTCATGCAGCTCAGCGCGTTCACGCTTATGGACCTGATCGCTGAGCTGCGGGCTGCCAGCCTCGGTGGCTGGCGCTTCGGGGTTGGCGGCGCTGCACGCGCCAAGGCTGATCAGGACGCCTGCGGCAAAACCGGCAAGCAGAGGACGGGTAAGCAATACGGGGTAAGCAGACATGGGCGCATCTCCTGAGCGATCAAACGAACCATTCGCTCAGGTAGACGCAGCCCTCATTCAAATCGGGTTAAAGCGCTGTTAAAAACTCGCAGCCCCTTCCTGACACAGCTGCCCGGCCAGCATGCCCAGCGTCATCAGGGCACGCTCGGCTTCTCGGTTCCACGGGATGCCGCAGTTCAGGCGGATGCAGTGGTTGAACTGCTCGGTATTACTGAAGATCAGACCCGGCGCGATGCTGATGCCCTGCTGCAAGGCGCGAACGTGCAGATCCTTGGTGTTGACCCGCGCCGGCAGACTGACCCAGAGAATAAAGCCGCCCTTGGGCCGGCTCATCTGCGTTCCTTCGGGAAAATACTGCTGCACCGCCAGCTGGAAGGCGCTGAGGTTCTTGCGGTACTCCTGGCGGATAAAGCGCAGGTGGCGGTCGTAGCCGCCGTTCTCCAGATAGGCCGCTACCGCCATCTGCGTCACGCTGCACGCCGAGTGGGTGCTGAAGGTCTGCAGACGCTGAATTTCATCCTGATACTTGCCGGCGACAATCCAGCCGATACGTACACCGGGTGAGAGGGTCTTGGAGAAACTTGAGCAATACACCACCCGCCCTTCGCGATCATGGGATTTGAGCGCCTTGGTCGGTCCCTGCTCGAACATCAGTTCGCCGTAGATATCGTCTTCGATGATCTGGATATCGTAATCACCAGCCAGACGCAGCAACTGGCGCTGACGCTCTTCGGGAATGGTACCGCCCAGCGGGTTGCTCAGTCGCGCCGTCAGCACAAGCGCCTTGATCGGCCACTGGTTAGCCGCCAACTGCAGGGCTTCCAGGCTGATGCCGGTAGTCGGGTCGCTGGGAATCTCGATGACTTTCAGGCCGAGCAGGTCAGCCAGCTGCAGCAGGCCGTAATAGGTCGGCGACTCGGCGGCAATTAGATCGCCCGGCTTGGTCAGCACACGCAGGCTCATCTGCAGGGCATCCACACAGCCGTGGGTGATCACCACTTCAGTCGGGTCAACCACCACGCCGGCATCGCGCATGCGAATCGCCACTTGGCGCCGCAGCGGCTCGAAGCCTGGGCTGAACATATAGCTGAAAGCCCGCGCGCTGTGAAAACGGGTGACCTTGGCCAGTTGTTGGTGCAACGCGCGCACCGGCAGATAATCCACATGCGGCACGGCGGCACCGAGGGGAAATACCCCTTCGCGGCGCGACTCGGTGAGCACCTGATTGATAATGCTGCTGCGCGTCACCAGGCCAGGGCGCTCTACCCGGGCGATATCCGGGGTTGGCGCAGTCAGCGCCGGGGTCTGGTGCACATAGAAGCCGGATTGCGGGCGTGCGCGAATCAGGCCCTGATCTTCCAGGTTGGCGTAAGCCTGCAAGACAGTCGCGTGGCTGACGCTGAGCTGCGCACTCATCTTGCGCACCGAAGGCACACGCTCACCGGGCTGGTAAACGCCGCGGCGGATGTCTTCCGCCAGTTGCTGGGCAATACGCTGATAAAGCAACAGATTGGTCATGACCGCGTTCCTGCTTGACTGAACCGTAACAGTAAACCGGGCTTTTACAATTGCACCGGTACAGCTCACTGAATTGTGGGCGATACAGTGCCAACCCGCCAGGACTGTAGCGGTTCAATTAACAGGTGTATGGACTGTGCGGCGATACCCAGCGACTACCCACAGGCTGCGCCGATCTGAATGACAGGCAATAAAAAGCCCCGGAAAACCGGGGCTTTTTAACGGCGCCAGATTTAACGCGACGAGCCGAGGTTGCCTTGCTCATCGGAGAATACGATCTCTACCCGACGATTCTGCGCCCGGCCTTTGGCCGAGGCATTTTCGGTTACCGGGAAACTCTCGCCATGGCCCTGTACTTCGATGCGTTTGCCATCGATACCCAGATCGACCAGGACATCGGCCACTGCCTGAGCACGGGCGCGGGACAATTCGAGGTTTTCCTGGGCATCGCCACGGCTATCGGTATAGCCCTCGATACGCACGACGCGCCGGGGGTTGAGCTGAAGGAACTGCACCAGTTTCAGCACCGTGCGGTTGGCTGAAGCCTTGAGGTCGCTGTGGCCAGCATCAAACAGCACATCACCCAGGGTCATTACCAGGCCGCGCTCGCTCTGGATGGTGGCCAGGCTGACCATCTGCTCTTCGAGCCAGTTGCTCTGATCCTGCACACTGAGCAGCTTGGCCTCACGCAGGGCCAACTGCAGGCGCTGGCGCTCCAGTTCCAGTTTGACCGCGCGCTCCTGATTCAGATTGAGCGTGCTCTTCTGCCCAGCAATCGCGCTGTACTGCTGGCTGAGATAGGCATAGTGACTGACATCATCGGCGCTGCCCCAGTAGCTCGACAGGCGATCAGCCTTGGCCAGCGACTCGCCGGCGCGAATCAGGTCCTTGGGTGCGCTGCGCAGCACGTCAGCATCTTCCTTGACCTGCTGGAAGGCCGCGTGTGCGCCCTGCAGTGCCTGGTCACTGGTGCTGTGCGATGAGGCGCAGCCGGTCAACAATACAGCCGCGAAAATCGCCAACAGGCTTTGTTGAGCATGCTTCATTGCAAGCCCCCCAGCTGTTTGCGCAAGCGGTTGATCGCGTTGCTCAGCTCGGCCAGTTGCTGCTGGCTTTTCTCGGTCAGGTGCTCAGCTTCGGCCAGCCGCGCATCCAGCTCGGCCTGTTCGGCATACACCCGCGCCTGCTTGTAGTCCTCGTCCTGCATGGCTGCTTGCGCAAGGGCGAGTTTTTCCTCGGCCAGGCGCAGCGAGGCCGATTGCTCGGCAGAAATACCCAACGCCTTGGCCTGGCTAAGCGCCTGTTCGGTCAAGCGCAGCTGCTCAGTGGGCGCGGGATCGGATGCACAGGCGCTGAGCATGAGCGGCAGCAAGGCCGCACAGATACGTCGATAAATCACAGAATTTCCCTACTGTTCAGCATCACCGGTGGGTGTGAGCTGTTGATCTTTCCAGCGCTGCAGATTGCGCTGCAGCAAGACGTCCGGCAAACCGCTGGCGACTGCCTCGTTCATTTTCTTCGCCAGCATGCCGCGCAGCCACGCATCGTTGCAGGCCGAGTTATGCGACAACGTCAGGTACAGGCCTTCGCTGGAGATCGGTGGATCGAGCACCAGCAGATCGTCCTGCATGCCCAGGCTATCGGCCAGAGCCTGTCCCGGATAACGTTCGTAAAGCACATAGTCGGTACGCCCCAGCAAGAGTTTCTGGAACGCCTGAGTCAGACTGGCAACGCCTTCCAGAGTCAGATTGCTCTTGGCGTAGGCATCAAATGTCTGGCCAAAACTGTTGTTAACCAAGGTATCGCCAGTGCGATTGCGCAAGTCATCCCAGCCGGCATAGGGGAACTCGGCACCGCGATGTACCCACACCACACTTGGGGTGAAGAAAAACGCTGGATGCACGTAATCCATGACTTCCAGGCGCGGCAGGGTCAGGAAGGCACCGGCAATCAGGTCGACGCGGCCGGTTCTGACTTCATCCTGTGCCCGTGACCAGGGCCCGGTATAGATGATGTCCACCACCACGCCCAGCTCTTTGGCCAGGTGCTGCAGCAGGTCGGCATTGGCGCCGATTAGTTGTTGAGGATTCTGCGGGTCACGCCAGAGGTATGGCGGATACTCCGGATTACCAGTCGCCACCAGGCGTTCGCACTTGCCTGCGGCAACGGCTAAAGCCGGCATCAGCAGCGCTGCGAACAGCAGGAGGAACGACCTATATAAACCACGCTCAAGCATTGGCGACTTCTCGACTTAACCTTGGATGGGCGTCTGCGGCCACACATCGGGAGACATCTGGAATCATGCTAGCTTAATACGCATCCATACGAATTCGCGATAAAGACTATCCATGAAAAAACTGATCGCAGCCTTAATGCTACTGCTCGCCGGCACTGCAGCCCTGCTCTACCTCTCACCCGCCGCCTTGTTGACGAGCATACAGCTGGCGGAGCGACAGCGCGCCGGACTGAGTCTCAAGCAGATCAGCGTGGGCGATCTTAGCATTCATTACTACGAGGGCGGCCCAAGCAGCGCACAAACCGTCCTGATGGTGCACGGCTTTGCCGCCAACAAGGACAACTGGCTGCGTTTCGCCCGCCATCTCAGCCAGGATTACCGGGTTATAGCCCTCGACCTGCCAGGCTTCGGCGCCAGTGATAAACCGGCCGGCAGTTACGATGTAGGCACCCAGACCGAGCGCCTGGCCAGCGTGATCGATGCACTGGGAATCGAGCAGCTGCACCTGATCGGCAATTCTATGGGCGGGCATATCAGCGCGCTGTATGCCGCGCGCTATCCGCACAGAACCCGCTCTCTGGCACTACTCGACAATGCCGGCATCACATCGCCGCAGCCTAGCGAGCTGATGCAACGGCTGCAGCGCGGTGAAGCCAACCCGCTGGTGGTGAAAAGCCCCGAGGACTTTCAGCGCTTGCTGGACTTCATCTTCGTGCAGCCGCCCTACCTGCCGGAATCGCTTAAGGGCTATTTTGCCGAGCAGGCCATCGCCAACAGCGCGCACTATGACCAGGTATTCGCCCACCTGATCGAACGCTATATCCCGCTAGAGCCGGAGCTGCCGAAGATCCAGGCACCCACGCTGATCATCTGGGGCGCAGAAGATCGAGCATTGCACGTATCCAGCGTCGAGGTCATGCAGCCCCTGCTGCGCAAACCCAGCGTGGTTATCCTGGCGGATACCGGCCATGCGCCAATGATTGAGCGGGCGGAACTGACTGCACAGCACTACCGAGCCTTTCTCCAAGCATTGCCGGATTAGCGCAAAAATGCAGGCAAAAAAAACCCGCTCAGTGAGCGGGTTTTTTCTGGGCGGGGAAAACCGGCTTAAACCAGTTTCTCCAGCTCAGGTACTGCTTCGAACAGATCAGCTACCAGACCGTAATCGGCTACCTGGAAGATCGGCGCTTCTTCGTCCTTGTTGATCGCAACGATCACCTTGGAGTCTTTCATACCGGCCAGATGCTGGATCGCGCCGGAGATACCAAC
>JBIHZW010000070.1:0-15461 GCA_044240245.1 Pseudomonas sp.
GGATGATCGAGTCCTTCTTCACCGGGTCGCTTTCGGCGGCCGGGTCTGGCACGTTCTGATCAACGGCCAGCACCATTTCCGGCGAAGTGCCCCAGCTGACCTGCGGTTTGATGTCTTCGGCACGCAATTCGACCACAGTGTCGAAGTGCGCATCGGCATCGGATACCAGATCCTGCCACTGCGCCACAGCGGCGGCCCAATCGGCGCCTTTCGGGGCGAACGGGCGGCCTTCGACGTAGGCGATGGTCTTCTCATCCACCGCAACCAGGCCGACGCGGGCACCGGCTTCGATGGACATGTTGCAGATGGTCATGCGCCCTTCCAGCGACAGGTCGCGGATCGCGCTACCGGTGAACTCCAGGGCATGGCCGTTGCCGCCAGCGGTGCCGATCTTGCCGATTACCGCAAGGACGATGTCCTTGGCAGTCACGCCAAACGGCAGCTGGCCTTCGACTGCGACCTTCATGTTCTTCATCTTCTTCGCCACCAGGCACTGGGTCGCCAGCACATGCTCGACTTCCGAGGTGCCGATGCCGTGAGCCAGCGCGCCGAATGCGCCGTGGGTCGAAGTGTGCGAGTCGCCGCAGACCACGGTCATGCCCGGCAAGGTCGCGCCCTGCTCCGGACCAACCACGTGGACGATGCCCTGGCGGATATCGTTCATCTTGAATTCAAGGATGCCGAAGTCATCGCAGTTCTCATCCAGGGTTTGCACCTGAATCCGCGAGACTTCATCGGCGATGGCTTCCAAGCCGCCCTGACGCTCGGCCTTGGTGGTCGGCACGTTGTGGTCCGGGGTGGCGATGTTGGCATCGATACGCCACGGTTTGCGGCTGGCCAGACGCAAGCCCTCAAAGGCCTGGGGCGAGGTCACTTCGTGGAGGATATGCCGGTCGATGTAGATCAGCGACGAACCATCGTCGCGGCGCTTCACTTCGTGCATTTCCCAGAGCTTGTCGTAGAGCGTTTTGCCGGCCATCAGCGGTTCCCTCATCAGCGTCTTTCTATGCCTGGGCAAATAGCCCTTTGGCTTATGGGGTAATCCTATGGGCTTGAATTAAATTACTCAAATTCATATTTTTCATCCGAAGGATTCCTTACTGGAATACAGGTAAGCTTGAGCAGCGCCTATTGCGCCCCGCCCACTGCCAGGAACAGCCGCATGGATCTCGCCACCCTCAATGCCTTTATTGCCATCGCCGAGCTGGGCAGCTTCTCCGAAGCGGCGGAACGCCTACACCTGACGCAGCCGGCGGTGAGCAAACGCATCGCCAGCCTGGAGCAGCAGCTGAGTGTGCGCCTGTTCGATCGCCTAGGCCGCGAGGTCAGCCTGACCGAGGCCGGCCGCGCCCTGCTGCCACGGGCTTATCAGATTCTCAATGTGCTCGATGATACGCGCCGCGCGCTGACCAATCTGAATGGCGAGATAAGTGGCCGCCTGACCCTGGCCACCAGCCACCATATCGGCCTGCATCGCCTGCCGCCGCTGCTGCGCGCCTTTACCCGGGCGCACCCGCAGGTGGCACTGGATATCCAGTTTCTCGACTCCGAAGTGGCCTATGAAGAAGTGCTGCATGGCCGCGCCGAGCTGGCGGTGATCACCCTGGCCCCGGAAACCCGTGAACCGGTGCATGCGGTTGCCGTGTGGGACGATCCGCTGGATTTCGTCGCCGCCCCCGAGCATCCGCTGGCGCGCAGCCAGGCCATCAGCTTGGCCGATGTGGCGCATCATCCGGCGGTATTTCCCGGTGGCAACACCTTTACCCACCATATCGTGCGGCGCCTGTTCGAGGCCCAGGGGCTGACGCCGAACATCGCCATGAGTACCAACTACCTGGAGACCATCAAGATGATGGTCTCCATCGGCCTGGCCTGGAGCGTGCTACCGCGCACCATGCTCGATGATCAGGTCGCGCGCCTGCCATTACCCGGCATCCAGCTGACTCGCCAACTGGGTTACATCAGCCACACTGACCGCACCCTGTCGAATGCCGCGCGGGCATTTATGAACCTGCTGGATGCCCAGCGTGACGGCCTTGCATAGGCCAGGTGCTAAGGGCTAACGTGGGCTTATAACGATAAGAAAGGTTTCTGCATGACTCAGCCCCGTTGCTCAGCCAGCGACCAGGAAACCCACGCATGCACAGGAAGAGTTGGTCGTGGCTAAATCCAGTGATCGCCGTCCGCCACTGCCGTTTATCCCGGCACTGGACCCTGCCGAATTCGAAAGCACCTGGAACGATGCCCCGCGCCTGTTGCGTGCGCTCAACGGTGCCAAATTGGGCACCTGGTACTGGGATATCGAAAGCGGCCGAGTCAGCTGGTCTCGCGGGGCGCAGGCCTTGTTCGGCCTCGACCCCAAACAACCGCTGCAAAGACAGGTCGATTACATCGAACTGATCCCCGCAGAAGACCGCCCCGATGTACTGCGCCTGTTCGAGCAACTGCTTGCCGGCAACCCGAGCAACCGCGCCTTTCGCCACCGCATTCTCTGGCCTGACGGCAGCCTGCATTGGCTGGAAATCAGCGGCAGCCTGCAGCTGGATGCCGACGGCAAACAGCGGGTCATGGGCGTTATCCGCGATATCAGCAGCCAGCAGGCCCGTGAACAGGCGCTGCGCAACAGCGAGGAAAAATTCTCCCAGGCCTTCCACTACAGCCCGGACGCCGTGGTGATCACCGACAAGGTCAGCGGGCGTTTTATCGAGGTCAACGCCGGTTTTGAACGCCAGTTTGGCTGGAGCAGCGAACAGACCCTGGGCCGTACCTCCCTGGAAATGGGCATCTGGGCACGCCTGGAAGATCGCCAGCGGATGATGGAAGCGGTCAAGTACGACGCCCTCAATGGCCTGGAAGTAAAGCTCTATCATCGCGACGCCAGCCTCCGCAGCAACCTGCTGTTCGGCGGTGAAATACTCCTCGATGGCATCCCCTGCCTGGTCCTGTCACTGCGCGACATCACCCAGCAACGCCAGCAGGAACAGGCGCTGCACGACAGCCAGGAGCGCCTCAACCTGGCCCTGGACTCGGCCGACCTCGGCACCTGGGACTGGCATATCCCCAGCAATATGCTGTTCGGCTCGGCGCGCGCCGCAAAGCTGCACGGTCTGGCGGACGAGCCCTTCCATGACGATTTCCGCAAGTTCTTCAGCTTTGTCCCGCTGGAAGACCGCCACGCCATGCGCAAGCACTTCAATAACCTGGCGTCGGGCCTGACCGAGGATTACCAGGTCACCTACCGGACGGTGTACGGCAACCAGGAAGTGCATTACCTGGAAAGCACCGCCAAGCTCTACCGCGACGCCGACGGCAAGCCCGAGCGCATGGCCGGCATCCTTATCGACATCAGCGAGCGGGTGCGCCGCGAGCAGAGCCTGGCGGCCTCGGAAGCCAAATTCGCCAACCTGTTCCAGGCCAGCCCCGACCCCGTCGCCCTGACCACCCTGCCGGACGGCGTTGCCATGGAAATCAACGCAAGTTTCAGTCAGACCTTCGGCTGGCAGCCCGAGGAAGTCATCGGCCGGCGGATGACTGACCTGAACTTCTGGGCCGACCTCGAGGTGCGGGCGGCGCTGTACGACAAGCTCGAACGCGAACAGAGCCTGCACAACGAAGTGGCGGATTACCTCGACAAGCACGGCCGGGTGATCACCTGTGTGGTTTCATCCAGGCCGATGATGCTGAATAACCAGCGCTGCATCCTCACCACCTTTCGCGATATCAGCGAGCGGCAGAAAGCCCAGGCTGAGCTGCAGGCCAGCCAGGAGAAATTCGCCCTGGCATTTCACTCAAGCCCCGACGCCATCACCATCACCGAACGCGACAGCGGCCGCTATATCGAAGTCAACGAAGGCTTCGGCCGGCTGACCGGCTACAACCCCGACGAGGTGATCGGCCGCAGCGCCATGGAGCTAAACGTCTGGGCGGACCTGTCTGAGCGCGATTTGATGGTGCAGAAGCTGCAGCGCGAGGGCCATGTCTACCACATGGAAATGCACGGCAAACACCGCGACGGCACGGTCAAGCTGGTCGAGGTGTCGGTCGAGCCCATCGAACTCAACAAAACCCCCTGCCTGCTGCTCACCGCCCGCGACATCAGCGAGCTCAAGGCAGCCCAGGCCCAGGTGCAGCACCTGGCCTACCACGACTCGTTGACCAACCTGCCCAACCGCGCCCTGCTGCTCGACCGCCTGACCCAGCAGATATCCCTGCTCAAGCGCCACGAACTGCGCGGCGCCCTGCTGTTTATCGACCTGGATCACTTCAAGCACATCAATGATTCACTCGGCCACCCGGTCGGTGATGCCGTGCTCAAGTTGGTCACCGCACGCCTGGAAGCCAGCGTGCGCCAGGAAGACACCGTGGCGCGCCTGGGCGGTGACGAATTTGTCGTGCTGATTTCCGGCCTGGAAGGCAAACGCTCGAAAGTGGTTCAGCAGGTCCGCGCCCTGGCAGAAAAACTGCGCCACCTGCTGGCCGAACCGATGCTGCTCGATGGCCATCAACTGCAAGTCACCCCGAGCATCGGCATCGCCCTGATTCCCGACCACGGCGACACCCCCTCGGACCTGCTCAAGCGCGCCGATATCGCCCTCTACCGCGCCAAGGATTCCGGGCGCAACTGCATTCAATTGTTTCGCAACACCATGCAGAAAGCCGCCAGCGAACGCCTGCGCCTGGAAAACGACCTGCGCCTGGCCTTGGCGCGGGGCGAGTTCGAGCTGCACTTTCAGCCCCAGGTGGATGCCCGCGACAACCAGATCATCGGCGCCGAAGCCCTGCTGCGCTGGATGCACCCGACCCTTGGCGCGCAGTCGCCGGCGCTGTTTATCCATGTGCTCGAAGAAAGCGGGCTGATTCTTGAAGTCGGCGGCTGGGTGCTCGCCGAAGCCTGCCACGCCTGCGCCCAGCTGCTTGAGCAGGGCATGGTCAACGCCACGCAGTTCAGCCTGTGCGTGAATATCAGCCCCCGGCAGTTCCGTCAGAATGACTTTGTCGAACTGGTGGAAAGCAGCCTGGCCAGCAGCCACCTGCCGCCGCATATGCTCAAGCTGGAAATCACCGAAGGCATCGTGATCCAGAACATCGACGACACCATCGCCAAGATGAACCGCCTCAAACGCCTCGGCGTGACCTTCGCCATGGACGATTTCGGCACCGGCTACAGCTCGCTGACCTACCTCAAGCGCCTGCCGGTGGATGTGCTGAAGATCGACCAGTCCTTCGTGCGCGACGCCACCCTGGATGCCAACGACGCGGAAATCATCCGCGCCATCGTCGCCATGGCGCGCAGCCTGGGCCTGGACATGATTGCCGAAGGCGTCGAGCAAACCGACCAGCTGGAATTCCTCCAGCAACAGGGCTGCCATCACTACCAGGGCTACCTGTTCAGCAGGCCGGTGCCGCTGGAGCAGTTCCGCCAGTTGCTGCGCGACAACCACACACCGACACCCCGCTAAAACAACAAGGGCACCCGCAGGTGCCCTTGTTGCTAACGGCGTGGCTGCTTAACTCTGCAGCACAGTGCGGCTGGCCCCAATCGGAATACGCTTGGCCTTGGCCTCTTCCGGCACGATGCGCACCAGGTCGATATTCAGCAGGCCGTTGATCAGGCTGGCAGCCTTGACCTCGATATGGTCGGCCAGGCGGAACGACAGCTTGAACGCACGCTGGGCGATGCCCTGGTACAGGTACGTGACGTTCTCGGCGCTGGTTTCGCGCTTGCCGCCGGTAACGGTCAGCACACCGCGCTCGACCTGCAGCTCCAGGTCATCTTCCTGGAAGCCCGCCGCCGCGACCACAATGCGGTATTGATCGTCGGCATACTTCTCGACGTTGTAGGGTGGATAGCTGCTGCCCGCCTCGTTGCGCATGGCCGACTCGAACAGATCATTGAAACGGTCGAAGCCAACGGACTGGCGAAACAGCGGGGTCATGGAAAATGCAGTGCTCATGATTTAAATCTCCTGAAAATCAGCGAGTGGTTAATCGCGAGACCCGACTTCGGCATCCCGCATGACTAAAAATGTGGCTACTCAACTAGATTTCAAGCCTCTGCAAAATTTTCTTACAGGGAGGAGACGTTGATGGAAAAGGTCATGCTGATCACCGGCGCCAGCCGCGGTATTGGCGCCGCCACCGCCAGGCTGGCGGCTGCTCAAGGTTACGCGCTGTGCCTGAACTATCACCGGCAGCAGGCAGCGGCTGAGGCGCTGGTGAGCGAGATCACCCAGGCAGGCGGCCAGGCCATCGCCGTGCAGGCCGATGTAGCGGATGAAAGCCAGGTGATGCAGCTGTTCGCCCGCCTCGATCAGCACTTTGGCCGCCTCGATGTACTGGTCAACAACGCCGGCATGCTGGAAACCCAGATGCGCTTGCAGCAGATGGACCTGGCGCGCTGGCAGCGGGTGTTCGCCACCAATGTGTTCGGCAGTTTTCTTTGCTGCCGTGAGGCGATCAAACGCATGTCGACCCGCCAGGGCGGCAACGGCGGCGCCATCGTCAACCTGTCCTCGGCAGCCGCACGGCTCGGCGCGCCGGGGGAATATATCGACTACGCCGCAGCCAAGGGCGCGATCGACAGCATGACCCTAGGCCTGGCCAAGGAAGTGGCGGCCGATGGCATTCGCGTAAACGCGGTGCGCCCCGGGGTGATTGAAACTGAGATTCACGCCAGCGGCGGTGAGCCAGAACGGGTCGCGCGGGTCAGCCAGAGTGTGCCCATGGGCCGTGGCGGCCTGGCCAGGGAAGTGGCCGAAGCGATTCTCTGGCTGGCCAGCGAGCAGGCGTCCTACACCAGCGGCGCGCTGCTGGATGTCAGCGGTGGGCGCTGAATCTCAGGATCAGGCGCTCGCCTGCTCGGCACGCTCAGGCTCGATAAAGTCGATACCAAGCAAGCCATCGATACGCAGGCAATCGCTTTCGCGGCGCAGCAGGTTGAACAGCTCGGTGGCTTCGGGATAGCTGCGGGTCAGCATCGCCAGCCATTGTTTGAGTCGCCCCGGTGCATAGCGTGGCGACATCTTGCGCCGCGCCTGCAGCCAGAAATCCGCCAGCAGCGGCTGCAGCTCAGCCCAACTCATAGGCACAACGTCCTGCCCAGCCTTGGCAGCAGCAATCTGCCGGGCCAGGTCCGGACGCGCGACCAGGCCACGGCCCAGCATGATGTCCTCAACCCCGCTGACCTCGCGACAACGCCGCCAGTCATCTAGGGTCCAGATCTCGCCATTGGCGAATACGGGCACCTTCACCGCTTCCTGTACCCGCGCCACCCACTCCCAATGCGCCGGCGGCTTGTAGCCTTCGACCTTAGTCCGCGCGTGCACCACGATCTGCACCGCGCCGCCATCGGCCAGCGCCTGGGCGCATTCCAGGGCATAGTCCTTGTGATCAAAACCCAGACGCATTTTCGCCGTTACCGGAATGGCAGCCGGCACCGCGCGACGCACCTCGCGGACGATGGCGTGGAGCAACTCGGGCTCTTTCAGCAGCACCGCGCCACCACGGGATTTGTTCACCGTTTTGGCCGGACAGCCAAAATTAAGATCGATCACCGGCGCACCCAGGGTGCAGGCAAAGGCGGCGTTATCCGCCAGGCAGGCAGGATCGGAGCCAAGGAACTGCACGCGCAATGGCGTGCCAGCGGCCGTTTGCGCGCCGCTGAACAATTCCGGTGCGAGCTTCTCGTAGCTGCTGACGGGCAACACCCGCTCGGTCACCCGAATAAATTCCGTCACGCACCAGTCGATGCCGCCAACCCGGGTCAGCACATCGCGAAGGATTTCGTCGACCAACCCCTCCATCGGGGCCAGAGCGATTTGCATAGGCAGTCTCTTGAATATTCTGTGCAGCGCTTTAAAAGCTGCAGGTAGAAAAACGCCGCGTAGTGTACGCGGCGTGGCGGTTCAATGGTCAGGCTTTAGCCCAACGGCGTGTCACAGCTCCATGGGGAAAACTGGCTGCAGCGCCGCGCCATAGCCTTCGACAAACTCTGGTGGCATACGCTTGGGCTTGCCGCTGGACAGCTCGATGCAGACAAAGGTGGTTTTCGCACGCAACAGGGTCACGCCGTCTTCCGGGCGAATCAGTTGGAAGTGCCGGTCCATCTTCAGGCGCTGGTCGGACTCGACAATCCAGGTGGCCATCTGCAGCTGCTGATCCTCATAGGCGCTGGCCAGGTAGTCGATCTCATGGCGCAGCACCGCCATGGCGCGGTCCAGCCGGCGGTACTCGACCAGGTCCAGGCCGAGAAACTGCGAATGGCGCCAGGCGCAACGCTCCAGCCAGCTGACATAAACGGCGTTATTGGCATGGCCAAGGCCGTCGATATCATCCGCCGCAACCTGAATATCGATGACAAAGGGGTTGCTCAGGTCCCACTTCATGCCTGCTGCTCCAGGCTGCCTGCCAGGGCGCGGGCCTCGGCGGCCAGCTGGGTGATCTGGTCCCAGGCGCGGGCGCGGACCAGGTTGCTCGGCGCGATCCAGGTGCCGCCGACGCAGGCGACGTTGGGCAGGCGCAGGAAGCCCAGCAGGTTATCCGGGGTCACCCCACCGGTCGGGCAGAAGCGAATACCGGTAAACGGGCCTTTGAAGCTCTTGAGCATCTTGATGCTGGTGGCGCCATCGGCAGGAAACAGTTTTAGCGAGCGGTAGCCGTATTCCAAAGCCAGCAGCACTTCGGACGGCGTCATCACCCCAGGCAAATACGGCAGACCGGAATCTTCCGCCGCCGCCGCCAGGCGTTCGGTGCAGCCTGGGCTGACGGCAAACTGCGCACCGGCATCGCGGGCTTCGAGAAACTGCTCGGCGTGGATCACCGTGCCGGCGCCGATCAACAGGTCCGGCAGCTCCTTGCGCATGGCCGCCAGGGCATCCAGTGCCCGCGGCGTGCGCAAGGTCACTTCCAGCACGCGAATGCCGCCGGCGTGCAGAGCACGGGCCAGGTCCACCGCCAGGCTGATGTCTTCAATCACCAGCACCGGCAGCACCGGGCGGGCCTGTTGCAGCACCACATCCATTGTCAGGCTCATACCTTGCTCCCCGCTCTCAAGATTCAATCGTCGCTCTCATTCTTCAAACAGACTGCTGGCGCCCTGCTCAGCCGAACCGACCAGGCGGCGCTGAGCGGCGAACATTTCCAGACCATAACCCAATTCCAGCTCGGCACTGGCACAGGCCAGTGGCCGCGCGGCCAGTTGCTGCTCGCTCAGCTCGACTTGCAGCAGCCCATGCTGCGCATTCAGCACCAGCCAGTCGCCGTCCTGCAAACGCGCCAGGGCGCCGCCGGCCGCCGCCTCCGGTGTGACGTGCAAGGCGGTAGAAACCTGCCCGGAAGCCCCGGACATCCGTCCGTCGGTAATCAGCGCTACACGCTGCCCGGCTTGCTGCAGGTTGGCCAGCAAAGGCATCAGTTTGTGCAGCTCGGGCATGCCATTGGCTTGTGGGCCTTGGAAGCGCACCACCAGCACCAGGTCACCTTGCAGCTCGCCGGCGCTGTAGGCCGCCTGCACAGCCGCTTCCGAATCGAACACGCGCGCCTGGGCGCGGATCTGCCAGAACGCCGGATCCACTGCCGAGGTTTTCAGGATCGCGCGACCCAGGTTGCCCGCCAGCAGCACCAACCCGCCCTCCTCGGCAAATGGCTCGGCCACGTGCCGGACAATATCCGGAGCCGGGCTCTGCGCCGGCAGATCGCGCCAGGCCAGACGCTCGCCATCCAGCCAGGGCTCGCGGGTATAGGCACGTAAACCATGTCCGGCGGCGGTGGCAACATCATCATGCATCAAGCCGGCGCCGAGCAGCTCACGCAGCAGCCAGGCCGGGCCACCGGCGGCCTGGAACTGATTCACGTCCGCCGCGCCATTCGGATAAACCCGCGCCAGTAAAGGCACCACCTTGGACAGCGCGGCAAAATCATCCCAGCTCAGTTCAAAGCCTGCCGCTCGGGCGATAGCCGGCAAATGCAGGGTGTGGTTGGTCGAGCCGCCACTGGCGAGCAAGGCCACCACGGCGTTGATCAGCGCCCGCGCATCAATCTGCTGGCCGACCGGCAAGTAACGTTCACCCTGGCGGCTGTTGTGCGCCACCAGGCGCGCCGCTTCATCGGTCATGGCATCGCGCAGCGGCGTGTAGGGGTGAATAAAGGCACTGCCCGGCACATGCAGACCCATGGCCTCCATCAGCAGCTGATTAGTATTGGCGGTACCGTAGAAGGTGCAGGTGCCGGCCTGGTGGTAGGCAGCCAACTCGGCAGCCAGCAGCTCCTCGCGGCTGGCTTCGCCACGGGCGTAGCGCTGGCGGACCGCGGCCTTTTCCTTGTTCGGTAGACCGGACTGCATGGGTCCGGCGGGTACAAATACCGCCGGCAGATGGCCGAAGTGCAAGGCACCGATCAGCAGGCCGGGGACGATTTTGTCGCATACGCCCAGGTACAGCGCGCCATCGAAGATGCCATGGGTCAGGCCAATGGCTGTGGCCTGGGCAATCAGATCGCGGGAGAACAGCGACAGCTGCATGCCACCCTCGCCCTGGGTGATGCCATCGCACATGGCCGGCACCCCGGCGGCGAACTGCGAGGTCGCGCCCGCCTTGGCCAACGCCACTTTCAAGCGTTCGGGATACTCCCTGAGCGGTGCATGGGCCGAGAGCAGATCGTTGTAGCTGGAAATGATCGCGACATGCGGCGAGCCGCCCTGCTTCATGATCAGCCGCGCGTCGTCGGGCTGCGCAGCCAGGGCATGGGCGAGATTGGAGCAACCCAGGGCCTGGTGCGCGGTGCGCCCGGCGGCCAGGGTCAGGCGCTGCAAATAACGCTCGCGGCGCTTGGCCGAGCGCTGCTCCAGGGCGGCGGTAACCTGCTCAACAACCGGATGCAACATAACGGTTCCCTTTATCGGCGAGGTACAGGCTTGCAGTGTAACGGCTTAGCGCCTGTTTTAACGCAGCCAGCCTATATGCAGCAGACCTCAACATGCTCTCAGGGTGCCCAGTAGATATTTACCGGCAACGGACTGCGCTGCAGCCAGGCATACAGCGGCAACTCGCGAGCCGAAGGTTGATCGGCCAGCACGGCATCAATCAGCTCGCGCTTGCGCTCGCCGAACGCCAGCAAACCCAGCCACTGCCCGCGCTGCAGCATCGCCAGGTTCAGTGACAGACGTTCGCGGGGGGCCTGCGGTGCCAGGGCCGGCAAGGCTGCAGGTACTGCATCTGGATCAAGCGCCGCAGTCAGGCCCGGCATACCGGGAAACAGCGAAGCGATATGGCCGTCCTCGCCCATGCCTAACAGGACTGCGCTAAACGGCGGCCACTGCGCCAACTGCTCGCCCCAGCTGAGCGCCGCCTGGGCCAACGTCTCGCCCTGGCGCGGGTCCAGGCAATTGGCCTGCGGCAGGCCCAGATGTAACAACTGCCAGTTGCTCTCGGCTGCCTGCGCCGCCACCCAGCGCTCATCACTGGGGCTGAGGTCAATGCGCTGACTGTCCAGCTGCTGCGCCAGCAAGGGCAACAAAGCCTGTGGGCTGCTGCCACCGGGCAGGATCAACCCGGCGCGAGCCTGCTGCGTCAGTGTGGTCTGGATCTGCGCCAACAGGTCGGCAGCCAGTGCGTGTAGGCAAGCGTCACGCTGGGCATGGCAATGCAGTAAATTTTGGCTCATAAGCAACCCCGGCTAAGCTATCGGTATGTCATAAGGCCGCGCAATAATGCACCTTTGTCGTATCCGTCACATCCTTGCCAGGGAAAGCCTCTTTTGATTGCGTTGCTGCGCGTACTTCTACTGCTGTTGCTGCCGGCACTGGGGCAGGCCGCAAGCCTGCCTCTGCTGGCCAGCGACTCGCCGTTGCTGCCTGGCCCGGCCATGCACGTGTGGGCAGACCCTGAGGGCCTTGCCGATATCCACAGCGTTCGCCAACTTCCTGAATCAGCCTGGCAACCGGTGGCACGCCGCGACGCCAGTTTCGGCTACAGCAAACACGCCTACTGGCTGCGCTTCAGCCTGCACAACCCGGCGGATGAGGCGATCAACTGGGTATTGCTGATCGGCAACCCACTACTCGACTTCCTGGATGCCTATGGCCTGGATGGCGAGCGGGTGTATCGCGCCGGCGATCAACGCCCCTTCGATGAACGCTGGGTCAATCATCGCCAGTTGGTGCTGCCATTCAGCTTGGCAGCCGGGGAAGAGCGCGAGCTGATCCTGCGCATGCAGACCAACGGCTCGGCCAACCTCAGCGCCAGCCTGATGAGCAGCGAAGGCTTCACCCACTACGAACAGCGCATGCTGCTGTTGCAAGGACTGTTCTTCGGCGCACTGCTGGTGATGCTGATTTACAACCTGTCGATTTTCGTCATCACCCGCGACCGCAACTACCTGTGGTACAGCCTGTTCGTCGCCTGTTTCAGCTTCTACCAATTTATCCAGCTGGGATTTGCCTTGCAGTGGCTATGGCCGCAGGCGCTGGCCTGGCATCAACTGAGCTTCCCGCTCAGTTCAGCCCTGGCGACGCTGTTCGGCATCCTCTTCACCTATGGCGTGCTCGATCTCAAGACCGGCCCCGCAGCCTACACCTGGATCTGTCGGGCACTGATGGCGTGCAGTGTGCTGGTGATCGTACTGGCCCTCTGCGCGCCCTACACCGTCGCCCTGATCGGTAGTTTTGTCCTGGTGGTGGTTTGCGCCGTATTCGCCTGCCTGTTCACCCTGCTGCGCTGGCGCGACGGCTATCAGCCAGCCAAGTTATTTGCCCTGGGTTGGTCAGCCCTGATCCTGGCCAGCCTGTTCAGCATCCTTAGCGGCACCGGGATCATCGCCAACTCCCTGCTGACCCTGCACGCTCAGCAGATTGGCAGCCTGTTTGAACTGGTAATCTTCTCGATTGCCCTCGGCTCACGCATCCGCCTGGCGCAACACGCCCAGCAACGGGCTCAAGAGCAGCTATACGCCAATGAGCACGAACTGCGACTGGAACAGGCCAAGAGCCTCGATCTGCAAAAACAGATCAACGAAGGCCTGGAAGCCCGCGTGGAAGAGCGCACCGCCTCTCTGCAAAAGGCCCTGCAGGAACTCTCCACCGCCAACCGTCAGCTGGCCGAACTCAGCCGGCGCGACAGCCTGACCGGGCTGTTCAACCGCCAGGTGCTCAACGAAGAACTGGAACGCATGCTTGCCCAGGCCAAACGCAGCCAGCAACCCATAGCCATGCTGATGATGGACCTGGACCACTTCAAGAAGGTCAACGACCAGCACGGTCACCTGGTCGGCGACGCCTGCCTGCAACACGCCGCCCTGCGCATGCAGCAGCGCATGCGCAGTAATGATCTGCTGGTGCGCTTCGGCGGCGAAGAGTTTGCCGCCGTGCTCTGCGACACCGATCAGTCCGGCGCCATGGATCTGGCCGAGCAACTGCGTGCAGACCTGGCCAGTCACCCCTGCATGCACCAGGGCCTGAGTATCGACCTGAGCCTGAGCATCGGCGTGTACACGCTGATTCCGGATGCCGGCAGCGACCGCGAACAGTTGCTACGCCACGCCGACCAGGCGCTTTATCGAGCCAAGGCCGCCGGGCGCAACAAGGTTATCGGTTACGAGGCCAGCGCCTTGGACGATGTCTGACTCAGGGAGTCCAACAGCTCCAGCACCGCCTGCACCACCCGCGGATCAGCCAAGACGCGCTGATGCCCGCCGCTATCCAGGCGCAGCAGGCGGCTGTCAAACCAGCTCTGATGAATCGATTCAGCCTCGCTGAACGGCACCATCGGATCGTCCACCGCATGCACGACCAATCCGGGGAAATCCAGCTGGTAGTGTGCGCTATCAAGCTGCCCAGCGGGAATCCCGGCTTTCTCTTCAACTAACCGCACAAAGTGCGCACGCGCCTGACGCGGCAGGCCCATATAGCGCGAGAAGCGCCGCAACATGGTCAGAATCCGGCTGGGTGCGGCAATGCTGACCAACGCCTCAGTACGCAAGCCCAACTGGGTGGCCAGCAAGGCACTGGCACCACCCATGGAATGGCCAATCACCGCTTTGAGCGGCGGCAGTTCGCTGGCAGCCTCCAGCAAGGCACGGGCAAACAGCACCACATTGGCTTCACGCCCAGGCGAACGGCCATGGGCCGGGGCATCCAGCGCCACCACGCCGTAGCCGGCATTGACCAGGGCCTTGATCAGCTCGGCGAACTGGGTCGGCCGCCCTTCCCAGCCATGCATCAACAACACGGCCGGCCCGCTACCCCAGCGCAGCGCTGACAGACCGAAGCGTAGGGTGATGCGCTCGGCCTGCGCCAGCAGCGGCAATTCCCAGTCCCGCGGCGGCAAAGTGTGCGGCGTCATAAATTCCCGGCGCAGCTTGCTGGCCAGGGCATGCGGCGCCAGTAGACCAATCGATGCGTTGAAACCACGAACCCAGCTCATGCTATTCATTGCCATATCCTCAGACGATTGCCGATTTAGCGGCACGCAAGACTCGATCAGACAACTCACCGGGGCCCAGCGCGCGTGCCAGCGCCAGCCCTCCGACCATCAAGGCGATATCGGCCAGCGCCTGATCAGCCTCTTCAGGACTGCCCGCCAGCTGCGCCGTCATCAACTCGATATGCTCAGCCAGCACCGCGCGAAAACTGTCCGGCATGCGCGCCAGTTCACCCACCGAGCTGGGCAAGGGGCAGCCCAGCTCACTGGCATCACGGTGCTTACGCGATAGATAAAAGGCCGCCAACAGCGTCCGGCGCTCGTGAGCAGGCAGCGCCGGATCAAACTGTGCGACCCGCTCCCGACGCTGACAGAGCATCTGCTGGAACACCTCCAGCATCAGCGCATCCTTGCTCTCGAAATGCGCATAGAAGCCGCCTACCGTCAGGCCAGCCGCCCCCATCACCTCGCCCACGCTGGGCTCAGCCGGACCACGCTGCAACAACGCGGCACTGGCAGCGGCCAGGATGCGTTCACGGGTGTGCGCCTTCTTCTCGTTCATGTCAGCCTCCGTAACATTACGACTTTAATATTATAAGCGTAATACAATTAAGCAAGCGCCAAGGGCAACCGTTGATCGGCTGGAGAAATAATTTTCAGGAGGTAGCAAAAATTGCCTGGAGCAATTTTTAACGTCGCGTAGCGACGCGTCTTGAGGGTGGCAGCCAGGGATGGCAGGCCATAAAAACAAAAGGGTCATTCACTAATGAATGACCCTTCAAAATCCCGCAGAGCGGGCAAAAATGGCGTCCCCTAGGGGACTCGAACCCCTGTTACCGCCGTGAAAGGGCGGTGTCCTAGGCCACTAGACGAAGGGGACGAAACCTTCGAAGAACAAGGCCAGCTTTACGCTGGCCCCGTGGCAGTTGTAACTACTGCAAAATTGGTGGAGATAAACGGGATCGAACCGTTGACCTCTTGCATGCAATGCAAGCGCTCTCCCAGCTGAGCTATACCCCCAGATTTATCGCCTCTCGGCTCACAACCCAA
>JBIHZW010000071.1:0-15427 GCA_044240245.1 Pseudomonas sp.
CGTTTGACATCAAACGGCATGGCGTACTGCGAGCTGCGCACCAGCGGGATGAACTGGGTTTTCGCGCCGTCCAGCGGCTCCAGCATGCCCGCAGTGGCCACCGTGATGGTTTCCAGCGAGGCGGTGCTGATGTCGTTCTTGTCCAGGGCATTCTTCGGCAGGCTCAGCCAGGCAGCGTGACGCACCGGACGCTGGCCTTCGCCCATGCTCACCGACATGGCATACGAGCCGTCGCCCAGCACCTGATCCGGCACCATGCGCAGGCCCCAGGCCTTGAACAGCGCGGGCAGATCAGAGGCTTTGTCGATGACCATCTCGCCGGGCATTTCAGCTTGGGTATCGGCCTCGCTGAACGGGTCAACGAAGGTCAGCAGCTTGCCGCCGCGCAGGACGAACTGGTCAATCGCATACAGGGTCTGCTCAGGCAGCTGCTTAGGGTGGATCAGCAGCAGCACCGAGACCTTTTCAGGGATCAGGTCGACATCGCGCTTGAGGCTTTCGATCTGGAACAGCTGACGAATTTCCTCGATCAGCATCCAGGCCGGTGTCGGCTGCCGCGCGGCCATGTCGAAACCGCCGTTGACCTGCAAGCCAGACAGCACGCCGACCACCGGCCGCTCGGGCTTGGCCAGGCTTTGCACCAGGCGGCTGAGTTCGTATTCAAGGAACTCTTCCTGATCCAGGGCGAAGAACGGGATCACCTGGGTCTGGCCTTCGGCATTTTTGCCGGCCAGGCCGAAGTAGATCGAGTCGCCGCCCTGCTGCAGCGGAATGCCCTGCAGACCAAACTCGGCGGCTTTGTCTTCGTCCTCGGAGAACGGCGCAGGATCGATGATATTCAGCTTGAGTTTATCGCCCGCCTCGCGCTGGTAGGCCTTGAGCATTTCCTCGACGCGCTTGGCGTAGGTGCGCAGCGCCGGCAGGTCCTTGGTCGCGGTGTCGGAGTAGAAGAAGTTCAGCTCCACCGGCTCATCCAGCTCGGCAAGAATCTGCTCGGTGCCGCTGGAGAGGGTGTAGAGCTTCTGCTCGGTCAGATCCAGACGCACGCCGCTAAGGCTGACGCTGGAGAACAGGTTGAAGGCGAGAAACGCCAGGGCAATGAGTGCAAGCCCGGCGCTGGAAACCATCAGCTTTTTCATGGGCGGCCTCAGTCAGCTTTCTTCAGGTCGATAACCACCGCCGTTGCAGCCAACCAGGCAGCAATCAGGGTGAGGAAATACAGCAGGTCGCGCAGGTCGATCACGCCCTTGCTGATCGCATCGAAACGGGTCAGGAAGCTCAGCGAAGCCACGGCATCCACCAGCCACTGCGGCGCCCAGCCACTGAAACCGTCGAGCACCATGGGGAAGCCGCTGACGATAAACAGGAAGCACACGCTGACGGCCAGGATAAAGGCGATCACCTGGTTCTTCGCCAGGGCCGACATGCACGAGCCAATCGCCAGGTAGGCACCCGCCAGCAGCCAGCTGCCGATATAGCCGGTGATGATCGCGCCGTTGTCCGGCTCACCCAGGTAGTTGACGGTGATGATCATCGGGAAGGTCAGCAGCAACGCCAAACCGGCAAACACCCAGGCGGCGAGAAACTTGCCGGTGACCGCGTCGAAACGGGTGATCGGCAGGGTCATCAGCAACTCAATGGTGCCGCTCTTGCGCTCTTCGGCCCACAGGCGCATGGCAATCGCCGGCACCAGAAACAGATACAGCCAGGGATGGAAGTTGAAGAACGGCGCCAGGTTGGCCTGGCCGCTCTCGAAGAAGCCACCTAGGTAGAAGGTGAACACCCCGGACAGCACCAGGAAAATCAGGATAAACACGTAAGCCAGCGGCGTGGCGAAGTAGCTCGCCAGCTCGCGCTTGAAGACTACTGACAACTGACTCATACCACCTCCCCACGGGTCAGGCTGCGGAACACTTCGTCCAGCCGCCCGCGTTCAACATTCAATTCCTTGACCTGCCAACCGCGCTCGGCGATCAGCGCGTTGACCTGCGGGAAGATCACTTCACCCGGTTTGGCGAGGATGCTCAGGCTGTGCTCCAGGGTATTTTCTTCCACCCCGGCCACGCCCGGCAGCGCAGCCAGCGCGGCCTGATCGAGCGGCTCGGCAGCCACCAGGGTGACGGCCTGGTGATAACGCGAGCGGCTTTCCAGCTCCAGCGGCGTGTCGTCGGCCAGCAGCTTGCCGTGGGCGATCACCACCGCACGGGTGCATACGGCCGAGACTTCTTCGAGGATGTGGGTAGAAATGATGACGATTTTGTCGTGCGCCAGGCTCTG
This sequence comes from Pseudomonas sp., assembly GCA_044240245.1. Lineage (GTDB taxonomy): Bacteria > Pseudomonadota > Gammaproteobacteria > Pseudomonadales > Pseudomonadaceae > Aquipseudomonas. The sequence goes on from JBIHZW010000071.1 coordinate 2,278, forward strand.
GATCAGCTTGCGGACTTGGTGCTTCTGGTTGGGGTCGAGGCCGTCGGTGGGTTCGTCGAGAATCAGCACCTTGGGATCATGCAGAATCGCCTGGGCCAGACCCACACGGCGTTTGAAGCCTTTAGACAGGGTTTCGATGCTCTGTTCCAGCACGGCGTCCAACTCGACCTGAGCGACTGCTTTGGCCACCCGCTCACGCTTCTCGGCGCCCTTGAATCCGCGTACCTCGGCGATAAATTCGAGGAAGCTGCGCACCGTCATATCGCCGTAGCACGGCGCGCCTTCGGGCAGATAACCGATCTGCCGCTGAGCCTTGAGGGTGTCTTTCTGGATATCGAAACCGAGGATGCTGGCACTGCCTGAAGTCGGCGCCAGAAAGCCGGTGAGCATCTTCATGGTGGTGGATTTGCCGGCACCGTTAGGGCCGAGAAAGCCCAGCACTTCACCGGGCTTAACACTGAAGGACAGGTCGTCAACAGCCGTGTGCTGCGCAAAACGCTTGGTTAGGTTTTTTATTTCGATCATGGCCTCTCACCATTGCGGTAACAGACCCTGCTTGCAGCCGGGCAGGCGCAAGCCGGGCGCGCTTAAATGCCGGGGGAATATAAGGAGTCACGCGCAGGCAGCGCAAGCGAAGAACCGGCGGGTCATGTATCTGTTCGCTACAGCGCTGCTCGCACACGCGAGCAGCGCTGGTAAGGCCAGAGATTAGAGGGTGCCACGCAGGGCTTTTTCAAACAGCTGACTGTATTGCGCAGCGGTAAAGGCAATCGGGTTGGTGCCGGCAGAGGGGTCGACCTCAGCCATCTGTCCAACCTGCTCGATGCGCGCGTCATCAATGCCAATTTCGCTCAGGCTGTGCGGGATACCGACCTGCTCACGCAGCGCCATCACCCACTCCAGCACGCCCGTAAAACCTGGCTTGGCCAGGTTCAGATAGCGCGCCATTTTCTCCATCTGCGGTTCGATACGCTCGCGGTTAGCCACCAGCACATAGGGCATCAGCACCGCGTTGAGCAGCCCGTGGTGCGCGTCGTACAGCGCACCCAGCGGATGGGCCAGGGCATGCATGGCACCCAGGCCGCGCTGGAAAGCGGTCGCGCCCATGCTCGACGCCACCAGCATCTGCAAGCGCGCTTCGACATCACTGCCCTGCGCCACCGCGCGCGGCAAATACTGCTGCACCAGGCGCATGCCTTCTAGGGCGATGCCCTCGGCCATGGGGTGGAACAGCGGTGAGCAGAAGGCCTCCAGATTGTGCGACAGCGCATCCATACCGGTGGCGGCGGTGATTTTGGCCGGCAGGCCGAGGGTCAGTTCCGGATCAAGGATTACCAGCGCTGGCAGCATGCGCGCGTGGAAGATGATGCGTTTGATATGCGCGGCATCATCGGTGATCACCGAAGCGCGCCCCACTTCCGAACCGGTGCCGGCGGTGGTCGGCACCGCCACCACCGGGGCCATGCCGGCGACGTTGACACGGTTGCAGTTGTCGCCGATGTCCTCGAAATCCCACAACGGCCGATCCTGGCCGACCATCAGGGCGATGGCCTTACCGGCATCCAGCGCCGAGCCGCCGCCAAAGGCGATCACTCCGTCATGTGCGTCGGCCTTGAATGCGGCCACCCCATCCATCACGTTCTGCCCGGTGGGGTTGCCCTTGATACCGTGGAACAACCCGGCCTTGAGGCCATCATCGCGGCAGTGCAGCAGCGCACGGTCGATCATCGGCAAGGCGGCCAGGCCAGGGTCAGTGACCAGCAGTGGCGCGCTCATGCCCAGTTGCCGGCAAGCCGCAGGCAATTCGCTGATACGGCCAACGCCGACGCGCACCGAGGTCGGGTAATTCCAGTTCATGCGGTAGTGATTCAGGTCCATGGCGCGCCTCACAACTGAGTCTTGAAGTGGAAGGATTTCGGCCGGGTGACGTGCTCGAAGCCGACGCTGGACAGGGTGCAGCCGCGCCCGGAGTTTTTCACCCCAGTCCAGGCCAGTGCCGGGTCGAGATAGTCACAGCGGTTAAGAAACACCGTGCCGGCCTGCACTTGATCGGCCAGTGCCATGGCGGCATCGACATCACGACTGAAGATCGCCGCAGTCAGGCCAAACTCGCTGTCGTTCATCAACGTCAGGGCTTCTTCGTCATCCTTGACCTTCTGGATACCCACCACCGGGCCGAAGGATTCCTCGGTCATCACCCGCATACCGTGGTGCACGTTGGTCAGCACCTGCGGCGCCAGGTACTGCGAGCCGGGATGGTCCAGAGCAAAGTCGGCCGGCACCAGATGGGCGGTGGCGCCCTGCTCAATAGCATCGTGAATCTGCCCGCGGACGAAATCCGCCGCCTCGGCACGTACCAATGGGCCGAGGGTAGTGTCCGGGTTATCGGAACGGCCGAGCTTGTATTGCTTGACCAGCGCCACCGCCTGCTCGACGAAGGCGTCATACAGCGACTCGTGCACATAAATGCGCTCGATGCCGCAGCAGGATTGCCCGGAGTTGAAGAACGCTCCATCGATTGTGGTTTCCACCGCATGAGCCAGATCTGCATCGGCGCGTACATAGGCCGGGTCCTTGCCGCCCAGTTCCAGGCCAATGCTGAGAAAGCGCCCCACCGCTACCCGCTCAACCATGGTGCCGCCCGGTACCGAACCGGTGAAGGCGACGTGGGCGATGGTCGGCGCCTGGATCAGCGCCTCGGTTTCACCGTGGCTCAGGTGCAGGTACTGAAACACCCCGTCCGGCAAGCCAGCCTCGCTGAAAGCTTCGACCATACGCTCAGCACACAGCGGGGTTTGCGCCGAGTGTTTCAGCAGCACTGCATTGCCGGCCAACAGCGCCGGCATCACCGCATTCACGGCCGTCAGATAGGGGTAATTCCAGGGCGCGATCACCAGCGCCACGCCCAGCGGCTCGCGGCGGATAAAACGGATAAAACCGAGCTTTTCTGGCACCTGGATATCGGCCAGGGCGCTCTCGGCGATGTCCGCCATATAGCTGGCACGCTCGACAAAGCCGCGCACCTCGCCTGCGGCATAGCGGATCGGCCGGCCCATCATCCAGCACAGCTCTTCAGCCAGCTGAGTTTCCTTGGCGGCGAAGGCGGCAATCGCCTTGCGGCCGATGGCGATGCGTTCGGCCAGTGGGGTGTTCTTCCAGGCCTGCTGCGCCAGCTCGGCCTTGACCAACGCCACCTGAATTTCCGGATTGGAGGCCAAATGGCGCTCGACATACACCGAGCCATCGATGGGTGAAATGCATTGCAGTTTGCTCATTGAAAAAACTCCATAAGCCCAATCAGCCGGGGCCGCGCGCTAGATAATTTCGAAGTAGCGATCCAATTCCCAGTCGCTGACATGCCGGCGGTATTCGCGCTCTTCCCACTCGCGGCTGGCGGCAAAGTGCTCGACAAACTCGTCGCCAAACAACTCCCGCGCCGCCGTCGAGGCCTTCAGCCGTTGCGCGGCATCCCATAGGGTGCGCGGCAGGGCCAGCTCCTCGGGGTGCTTCATCGCGTAGGCATTGCCCACCACCGGCTCGGTTGGCTCCCACTGCTGCATCACCCCGTACAGACCAGAACCGAGGGCAACCGAGAGGGCCAGAAACGGATTGCCATCGGCTGCACCCAGGCGATATTCCTGGCGTTGGGATTTGTCGCTGCCGGGGATTACCCGCAGCGCGGCGGTGCGGTTTTCCACGCCCCAGGTGGCATCGGTGGGCGCCCAGAAACCGGGAATTAGCCGGCGGTAGCTGTTCAGCGTTGGCGCGACCATGCACAGGAATTCCGGCATCAGGCGCTGCTGTCCAGCGAGAAAGTGGCGCTGGATCTTGCTCATATTGTGCGCCTGGCTCGGATCAAAGAACGCCGACTTGCCGCTGGCCAGATCGCGCAGGGACACATGGATATGCCCGCTCTGCCCCGGATACTTGCCCGACCACTTGGCCATAAAGGTGGCCATCAGACCGTTGCGCTGGGCCAGCACCTTCATAAAGGTTTTGAACAGCGCCCCCTTGTCGGCTGCGGCTTCAGCGCGGTCATAGGCGATAGCTGCCTCCAGCACGCCGGGGCCGGTTTCGGTGTGCAGGCCTTCAATGGGAAAGTCCATGCGCTCGGCCATTTCGAGAATCTCGTGGTACAGCTCGGCGTGCACCGAGTTGCGGATCATCGAGTAGCCAAACCAGTCCGGGGTAAACGGTTTGAGGTTGCGAAAACCCTTCTCGCGGGCCGACTCCGGGGTTTCATCGAACATAAAGAATTCATATTCCAGCGCGGCAAACGCATCAAAGCCCATGGCCTTGCAGCGCTCAATCACCCGGCGCAGGGTGCCACGTGGACAGACCTTCTCGGCCGCCTCGGCAAACTCGCAGATAAACAGCAGCATGCCGTTCTCGAAGGGTAAGTCGCGGCAGGTATGCGGCAGCACCCGCACCGGCGCATCCGGGTAGCCAGTGTGCCAGCCGGTGTATTGAGCGTTGTCGTAGAGCTGGTCCTTCACGTCCCAGCCGAGCACCACATCGCAGAAGGCAAAGCCGCTGTCGAGGGCAGAAAAGAACTTGCTGCGGCTGAGGTATTTACCGCGCATCACCCCATCGTTATCGAACACACCGACCTTGATATGGCTAAGGCCGCGCTCCTCGACAATGCGCTTGGCATCCAGAACGGTTTTCACGTCTCGCGGATTGAGCATAAATGCACCTGTCTCTTGTTGTTATGACTGTCGTTATGGCCGACATCCGGGGGCAACAACAGAGTCTCAAGCGCATCCCCACAACAACCGCACAACGCGCCCTGACTACCACCCAACGCCTGTTAGAACACCCGGCAAAAAGCCTGTTCAGTGTGGTACAGGATTGAGGAGTTGGCTGGCTGATCCGGGAAATATCTGTTGGTTGCCGCAGCCGCTGCGCTGCACACAGCAAAACGCCCGCACCTTTCGGCACGGGCGTGGTTTTGCAGTGGGTCGACGCAATCAACGATACGGCGCGCCAGCCTTGGCCATCAGCGCGTTGTACTTCTTGAAGATCTCCACCACACGGGCGCAGCGTGGGCTGGTTTTGGCGATTTCGTCCCAGAACTTCAGCGCCTCGGCTTCCACTGTGGCCCACTCCTCGGCCGGGATGGAGGTCAGTTGCAGCTTGCCGCCCTCAACCCGCAGTTGCGCTTCACCGCCCCAGTACCAGTGCTGGCGGTAGTAGTTGGAGCTGTCCATGCACAGCTTGAACAGGGTTTTCAGGTGCTCGGGCACCTCGGCCCATTTGTCCGAGTTAGCGAAGTAGGAGCCGCACCAGGCGCCGGAGATGTTGTTGGTAAGGAAGTACTTGGTCACGTTGGCCCAGCCGACGGTGTAGTCCTCGGTGATGCCGGACCAGGCAATGCCGTCCAGCTCGCCGGTCTGGATTGCCACCTCGACATCTTCCCAAGGCAGGGTCACCGGGATCACGCCAAAGCGGGTGAGGAACTTGCCGGCCGTAGGGAAGGTGAAGATGCGCTTGCCTTTGAGCTGCTCAAGCTTGGTGATCGGCTCGACCGTGGCGAAGTGGCAAGGGTCCCAGGCGCCGGCACCGAGCCAGGTTACGCCTTTGACTTCGCCATAGGCCTCGGCCCAGATTTCATTGAGCCCGTACTGGTTGAACAACACCGGAATATCCAGGCTGTAGCGGGTGGCAAAGGGGAAGTAGCCGCCGAACACCGAGATATCCACGGGCGCTGCAATGGAGTCGTCATCGCTCTGCACGGCATCGATGGTGCCCTTCTGCATCGCGCGGAATAGCTCGCCGGTGGGCACCAGTTGGTCGGCGTAATACAGCTGGATTTCCATCTCGCCATTAGCGGCCTTGTTGAAGGCATCGATGGACGGTTTGATCACATGCTCGCCCAGGGCCGCGCCGGCATAGGTCTGCAGGCGCCAAACGATTTTCTTTGGCTCGGCGGCATAGATATGCGCCGGGCCTAGTGCCGTTGCCCCTGCTGCCCCGGTAGCCACCGCGGCGGTTTTCAGAAAACTGCGTCTCGTACTCATGCTGTTATCTCCAGGCTTGTAGATTCAGATGGCATACAACCGCACTGCCTGGCCCACGGGGCTGGCAGGGTTTTCAGAGGGGCGACCTGCACCTGATTGCTAAAAAGCCCTTGAGGATTGCGTACGGCATAAGCGGCACTGCGCCGCAGTAATCCTCACTGGCTTCTACAGATACGACTGCGCTGGCCTACTGCTGAAATTCATGTGCTCACCCGCCGTAATGCCACTGCGGCAACCACAGGGCGATCTGCGGGAAGACCATGACCAGCACCAGCGCCAGCACCATGATCAGCACGAATGGGGTAACCGACACATAGATGTCGCGCAGCGAGACTTCCGGCGGAGCCATGGCGCGCATCAGGAACAGGTTGTAGCCGAAGGGCGGCGTCATATAGGCGATCTGGCAGGTGATGGTGTAGAGCACGCCATACCAGACCAGGTCGAAGCCCAGGGCGCCGACCAGTGGAATATACAAAGGGGCGACGATTACCAGCATGGCGGTGTCGTCGAGGAACATGCCCATCAGGATGAACGACAACTGCATCAGGATCAGCACTTGCCAGGGCCCCAGGCCGAGGCTGTCGAGAAAGAACGCCTCAATTGCCTTGACGGCGCCTAGGCCGTCGAATACTGCACCGAAGCACAGCGCAGCGAGGATGATCCACATAAACATGCAACTGATGCCGAGCGTCTTGCGCAGAGTTTCTTCCATCACGCTACGGGTCAAACGCCCCTTGACCAGCGCCATCAGGGTGGCTGCCGCCGCGCCGACTGCCGAGCTTTCCACCAGACTGGTGATGCCCATCAGAAACAGCCCGGTCATGCAGAAGAAGATAAACAACGGCGCAATACCGGCCTTGAGTAGTAGCAGCTTCTCGCGCCGGCTGATCTGCCCGCGCTCCTCTTCGGACAACGCCGGCCCCAGCTCGGGCTGCAAGCGGCAACGTATAGCGATATAGAGGATAAACAGCCCCGCCATCAGCAGACCGGGAAACACCCCAGCCAGCCACAACTGGCCGACCGGCTGGCGGGCGATCATGCCGTACAGCACCAGCACCACGCTCGGTGGAATCAGGATGCCGAGGGAGCTGCCGGCCTGAATCACCCCGGTGACCATGATCTTGTCGTAGCCCCGGCGTAGCAGCTCCGGCAAGGCGATGCTGGCGCCGATGGCCATGCCGGCCACGCTCAGGCCATTCATCGCCGAGATCGCCACCATCAGGCCAATGGTGCCAATAGCCAGACCGCCATGCAGCGGGCCCATCCAGACGTGGAACATCTTGTAGAGGTCTTCGGCCAGTCCCGACTCAGAGAGCATGTAACCCATAAACACGAACAGCGGCAGGGTCAGCAGCGGGTACCATTTCATCAGTTTCATGGCCGCGCTGAAGGCCATTTCCGAACCGCCATCGCCCCACAACATGAGCGCCGCAGCCACCGCGACAAAGCCGATCGCGCCAAATACCCGCTTGCCGGTAAGCAGCAGCAACATCATCGAGGAGAACATCAGCAGGGCTATCAGCTCGTAATCCATTACAGCGGTTCCCCCCGCGCGGCGGCGATGTCCTTGAACAGGGTAGCAATGGCCTGCAGCAGCATCAGGGCGATGCCGATGCACATGATGATCTTGATCGGCGCCATGGGGGGCGACCAGGCCGAGTAGCTGGTTTCGCTGTACTCAAGAGCGTACTGGGTCGAGGAAATACCGCCGTAAAGCAGGAACACCAGATAGAAAATCAGAAAGCCGATGGTGATCGCATCGATGATCGCGCGTGCCCGTGGCGACCAGCGGCTGTAGAACAGGTCCATGCGCACATGGGCATCAAGCTGCATGGAATAAGCGCCGCCGAGCAGGAAGTAGGCGACCATCAAAAACTGCGCCGACTCCAGCGTCCAGGCGGCCGGCATAAAGAAAGTCTTGCTGATGGAGGAGTACAGCAGCACGCCGAGAATGGCGAAGATCAGGTACATGGCGAAGCGCCCGACAACGCGGTTGAGCGCCTCCACTGCGTGCACAAACAGCCTGATGGCCTTGGGCATACTGCACCTGCCGAATAATTGTTATTCCGAGAGCCTAGACCAAGATGGCGCAAAGCCAACCAGCGCTGACAGCGTTAGCACAAAGCACGCCAGCTCTTTTGCGCAGGTAATCTCTCTCGAAATATCAGCAGCTTAGTGCAGGGCAAAAAACTGCCTAGCCCCCGGCTAGCCCTCTAGAAAGCCCATCAGCACCGCCACGGTGCGTGCGGGGTCCTCTTCTTGGGGCACATGGCCCAGGTCGTCGAACAACACCAGGCGGCTGCCCTTGATATCGCGCTTGAAGCGTTCGGCGTTGACCGGCGGAATCAACTCATCGCGGCCGCCCCAGATAATCAGCGTCGGCACCTTGAGCTCGGCGATGCGGTTGTAGCTCTGCCCCGCGTCGACCTGAATAAAACGCTGACGCAAGGCTTCGCGATTGCCCGTGCGCAGGGTCAGCTCGTAGTAGCGATCAATCAGTTCATCGCTGACCTTGCTCGGGTCGCCATAGACATTGCGAATACTCGCCTCGATCATCTGTCGTGGCAGCACGTTGGCCATCAGCGGTGCCAACGCGGGGATCTGCGCCAGGCGAAAGCCAATGGGAATAGAAGTGGCGTTGCGTGGGTAACCGGCGGCATCCACCAGCACCAGCCGTTCGACCCGCTGCGGATGGTCCAAGGCAAACTGCCAGGCCAGTTGCCCACCAAAACTGTTGCCCGCCACCACCGCGCGCGGCACCTGCAACTGATCCAGCACATGACTGAGAAAGGCGCTGTAGTGGGCCATGCGGTAATCGCCATCGGGGAATGGCCCGGTCAGGCCGAAGCCCGGTAGATCTAGGCTGATCACCCGACGCTTAGTCTGCAACGCTGCCACCCAGCCCTCCCAGGTGTGCAGGCTGGCCGAGGTGCCGTGCAGCAGCACAATCGGCGCGGGGTCATCCCGTGGGCCCTGATCACGCAGGTGTACGAGCATGCCGTCGATGGCCAGAAACTCGGATGGCGGCAAGGCCCAGCGCGGCTTGAGGTCGGCAAGGGAGCGATCCGGCGCCCAGTTCCAGGCAACCGCTGCGGCCAGGCTGATAAGCAACAACAGGACAAGGGATACGGCGATCTGCACAACACGCTTCATAGTCGGTACCTGATGGCGGGGCACTGGCAATACTAGTCAACGAGGCGCAGCTTGCCTGCAGAACACCCGATATCAACGGACACAAGTGGCCGATACGCAGACGAAAAAAAGCCCCGATGTGCCGGGGCTTGAGGAGTGTTGCGCCGTTTTGCGACGCACACGATAAAACGGGTATTTAGAACCTGTTTCGGATCTCGCGAGCTAGAGCGAGACAAGGCAAAAACAGGCGAGGAAGCGGAGTGTACGAGCTGTACATGAGCATTCCGAGCCTGTTTTTAACGCCGTATCGCCGACGCGCAGCAGATTCGAGATAGGTTCTTAGACCAGGCTGGTCAGCGCATCACGACTAAACGGCAGAATGTCCTGCTCGCGGCCATCGCGTACTTTTACTGCCCAATCCGGGTCAACCAGCAATGCGCGGCCTACGGCAACCAGGTCGAACTCCTGCTTGTTCAGGCGCTCCAGCAGGTTTTCCAGGCTGGCCGGCTGAGCCACCTTGTCGGTGTTGACCATAAACTGCAGGAACTCGCCGTCCAGACCGACACTGCCGACGGTGATCGTTGGCTTGCCAGTCAGCTTGCGCGTCCAGCCAGCCAGGTTCAGCTCGGAGCCGTCGAATTCAGGCTCCCAGAAGCGGCGGGTCGAGCAGTGGAAGATATCCACGCCTGCGTCAGACAGCGGCTTGAGGAAGGCTTCCAGGGCTTCCGGGGTTTCCACCAGACGGGCGCTGTAGTCCTGCTGCTTCCACTGCGAGAAGCGGAAGATGATCGGGAACTCCGGGCCAACTGCGGCGCGTACCGCCTGGATCAGCTCAATGGCAAAACGCGAACGCTGCGCCAGGTCACCGCCGTATTCGTCGGTGCGCTGGTTGCTGCCGGCCCAGAAGAACTGGTCGACCAAGTAGCCGTGGGCACCGTGAATTTCCACGCCGTCCATGCCGATGGCTTTGGCATCTTTGGCGGCCTGGGCGAAAGCGGCGATCACTTCCTTGATGTCGCCCTGGGTCATGCCGTGCACAACCACGTTGCCTTCCTTGATTTTCTCGCTCGGGCCGTAGCCTGGGACGCTGGCGTCCGGCTCGGTGCCCAGCTTGCGCACATTGCCCACGTGCCACAGCTGCGGAACGATCTTGCCGCCTTCGGCGTGCACTGCATCAACCACTTTTTTCCAGCCAGCCAGAGCGTCTTCACCGTAGAAACGCGGCACATTCGGGTAACCGTTGGATGCCTTGTGGCCCACCGTGGTGCCTTCGGTGACGATCAGGCCAACGCCAGCAGCAGCGCGGCGACGGTAGTACTCGATGACCTTGCTATTGGGTACGCCGCCCGGGGAGAAGGAACGGGTCATCGGCGCCATGACCACACGGGTCGGCAGCTCCAGGTTGCCCAGGCTAAAGGGTTGGAACAGCGCTTTAACGGGATCGGTCATCATCATTCCTCGGGGCGGCCAGAGCGCCGCAACTGGTTAAAGGGGGAGGCCTGCAACAACAGCTGCAGGCGTTGGATAAAGTCAGTCAGGGCGCGGGTGTTGTTCGCCACCTTGAGTCGGGTCAACGCACCTTGCCAGGCATTGGTAATAAAGCTCGCCAGGTTGCGGCAATCTTCAGCGGCCGGAAGTTCACCCGCCGCCTGCGCCTGTTCCAGGCAGGCCTGCAGGGTATCCGCCGAAGCTTGCAGAATCGCATCGACCTGCGCGCCCAGAGTCGGCGACAGCTCGGCCATCTCGAAACTCAGGCTGCCAATAAAGCAGTGGTACTCCAGACGCTCCTGGCGAGCGAAGTGCTCCACCAGCTCAGCGTAATAGCCAAGGATACGCTCACGCGGGCTTAGCGCCGGATTGTTCAGGGCCTCCGCATAACGCGCCAGGCGTGGCTGATAGACCTGCTGCAGGGCCTGCAGGGCAAAGTCTTCTTTGCTGGCGAAGTAGTGGTAGAAGGAGCCTTTCGGCACCCCCGCCGCCTGCACGATCTCCTGCACGCCGGCGCCGTGATAACCACGACGGGTCATCACCTCGGCGCCTTTGGCGAGGATCAGGTCACGCTTGTCGAGTCGGATGCTGGAGGTCATGCCGGCAAGAATATGACCGGTCGTCTCGCTTCGCCCAGCACTATTGATTTGCGTGATTATCGGTAAGAAGTAGAGCGGGTTTTAGAAACGACAAAGCCGCGAACAGGTCGCGGCTTTGTGGGCAGGCGTGAGCCTTAATCAGCGCTGCAAGCGCTGACTCGGCGTTTAGCCGCGAGCGGCTTTGATCACTTCGATGTAAGGTTCGGCAAAGCGTTGATCCTGGATCAGCGCAATAAAGTCATTGCCCTGGGCGTCCTTGGCATTCAGGTCGTAACCGGCGGCAACGAAGAAGCCAACAAAGCGCTCGAAATCGTCGATACGCAGGCCGCGGTAGGCCTTGATCAGCTTGTGCAGCGACGGCGGCGTAGCATCAGCAGGCTCTACGCTGAGGAACAGCTTGATCGGCTCGTCACCAATCTCTTCGCCAATCACCTGTTTCTTGTCTTTACGCATCGTTCACTCCAGCTAACCAGGCCACACGGGGCCGGCAGTGTACCCCCGGGGCGGGCAACGGCTCAACGGATGCCGGCCAACCGCACGGTTTAGCATGCGGCGAAGCTGGCGCACAGCCGACTTAGGTCAATACAGCCCGCCGCGCCGCGCCCTTATACTGCGCCCAGCCTTAGGGTCTGTTCTCGCTTCGTCGCGAGCCGCGTTGCTGCGGAAAATCTCGCCAGGCTAGGCGGAGGACGCAGGTAATGGTTGTTCCCTTGCCAAGTCCTCCAACAACGCATGGCGAGATTTTCCGCGCAACCCGCAGGGCCGGGCCTGTTTTAGCGCGATACTGCGTTTCTCGACACTCATTTGGAACAACCCAACTTCGTGTCTCGTGCCTTGCCTCGCGCTAAAACAGGCTCTGGCGCGGCCGCGAACGAAACGAGAACAGACCCTAGGGAGTCATTATGTCGCTGCCCTTACCGCCGCTGTTCTCCGCCTGGCGCCAGACCTTGCGCGCCGGCTACGGCTGGAAAAACCTGCGCAGCGACCTGAGCGCCGGCGTTACGGTGGGCATCATCGCCATTCCGCTGGCCATGGCCCTGGCGATTGCCGTCGGTGTGGCGCCGCAACACGGCCTGTATACGGTGCTGGTCGCCGGTACGTTGATCGCCCTGTTTGGCGGCTCGCGCTTTAACGTCTCCGGGCCAACCGCCGCCTTTGTGGTGATTCTGCTGCCAGTCACCCAGCAATTCGGCCTCGGCGGGTTGCTGCTGTGCACGTTGATGGCCGGATTGATCCTGATTGCCCTCGGGCTGATGCGCGCCGGACGCTTGATCGAATTTATCCCCTACCCGGTCACGCTGGGCTTTACCGCCGGTATCGGCATCGTCATCGCCACCCTGCAGATCAAGGATCTGTTCGGCCTGCAGCTCAGCAGCCAGCCGAACAACTACATCGAACAACTCAATGGCCTGCTACACGCCCTGCCCAGCCTGCAACTGGGCGACAGCCTGGTGGCACTGGTGTGCCTGGCGACGCTGCTGATCTGGCCACGCTGGGTGCCGAAAATACCCGGGCATCTGGTGGCGCTGACGGTCGGCGCATTGCTCGGGCTGCTGCTGGAAAGCCTGCAGATACCCGTGGCGACCATTGGCGAGCGGTTCAGCTACAGCCTGGATGGCGTTGAACACCCGGGTATTCCGCCGTTTCTGCCGAGCTTTATCTGGCCCTGGCACTTGCCGGGCGCCGATGGTCAGCCATTGGTGGTGAGTTTCGAACTGTTCCGCCAATTGCTCGCCCCGGCCTTTGCCATCGCCATGCTCGGAGCGATTGAATCGCTGCTGTGCGCGGTGGTTGCCGATGGCATGACCGGCAGCAAGCACGATCCCAATGGCGAGCTGATCGGCCAGGGCATCGGTAATCTGGTTGCGCCGCTGTTCGGCGGCATCACCGCCACCGCGGCGATTGCCCGCA
>JBIHZW010000286.1:0-4699 GCA_044240245.1 Pseudomonas sp.
TCGGCCTGATCATCGCCCGTCAGCTGGTACGCCTGATGGAAGGCGAGTTCGGCATCCAGAGCGGCGGCAGCCAGGGCTCGACCCTGTGGCTGACCCTGCCGCTGGACGCCACGCGCCTGGAACAGCCCACTGCCGACCTCGACGCCTCGCTGCAAGGCGCGCGCCTGCTGGTGGTGGATGACAACGACACCTGCCGCAAGGTCCTGGTGCAGCAATGCAGTGCCTGGGGCATGCACGTCAGCGCCGTGCCGTCGGGCAAGGAAGCCATGGCCTTGCTGCGCACCAAGGCGCATCTGCACGAGTACTTCGACGCGGTGCTGCTCGATCAGGACATGCCCGGCATGACCGGCATGCAGCTGGCAGCGCGGATCAAGGAAGACGCCAACCTCAACCACGACATTCTGGTGATCATGCTCACCGGCATCAGCAATGCGCCGAGCAAGATCATTGCGCGCAACGCCGGGATCAAACGCATCCTGGCCAAGCCGGTGGCCGGCTACACCCTGAAAACCACCCTGGCCGATGAGCTGGCGCAGCGCGGCAAGGGCGACTCGCCGATGTTCAGTCCGGCGCCACAGAGCACACCACTGAACGTGCCCGGCGACTTCCGCATTCTGGTGGCCGAGGACAACACCATCTCTACCAAGGTGATCCGCGGCATGCTCGGCAAACTCAACCTGCAGCCCGACACCGCCAGCAATGGTGAAGAGGCCCTCAGCGCGATGAAAGCCCAGCAGTACGACCTGGTACTGATGGACTGCGAAATGCCGGTGCTCGATGGCTTCTCCGCCACAGAGCAGCTGCGCGCCTGGGAAGCCGCCGAACAGCGCGCGCGCACCCCGGTGGTGGCGCTCACCGCGCATATCCTCAATGAACACAAGGAGCGCGCGCGCCAGGTCGGCATGGACGGGCATATGTCCAAGCCGGTGGAAATGTCGCAACTGCGCGAGCTGATCGAACACTGGGTCGCCGAAAGGGAAATCCGCCGCCAACGCGACGCCCTGCCTTCCTGAGGATACAGCCGGGATTGCCCGGCAGCCTCTACACTCTTACCCTGCCAACCTTCTTTATCGAGACGAGTCCTTTCCATGGCGTCCGCGCTGTTCAGCCTGTATTTGAAACTGCTGGTGCTCTATAGCCCATTCTTCGTGCTGTCGTGCTTTATCGGCCTGAGCCGTGGCTACACGGTCAAGGAACGCAAGCGCCTGGCCTGGAAAGTCGCGCTCGGCGTGCTGATCGCCAGCGTGCTGCTGTACCTGTTCGGCAAACACATCTTCACCCTGTTCGGCATCACCATCGACGCCTTCCGCATCGGCGCGGGTAGCGTGCTGTTTATCTCGGCCCTCGGCATGGCCCAGGGCAAATCGGCGGTGCAGAGCGACAACGTGCAGCAGGACGTGACCATCGTGCCACTGACCATCCCGCTCACCGTCGGCCCCGGCACCATCGGTGCGCTGCTGCTGATGGGCGCGAGCCAACCGGATTGGGGCGACAAGGCCGTGGCCGTTCTGGGCATCGCCCTGGCCAGCCTGACGGTGGGCGTGGTGCTGTATATGTCCAACCAGTTTGAGCGCCTGCTCGGCGATCAGGGCCTGCAGATCGTCAGCCGCCTGATGGGTCTGTTTGTCTGCGCCCTGGCCGCGCAGATCATCTTTACTGGGGTCAAGAACTACCTCGCCCTCTGACACCGCCCGGATGCACTTCGGGCTGCACCATAAGCTGGCAATCGGCCCCGCTGCGGTGCACAAACCGTGCTGCGCCGCCCTCTGAAAAGCCGCAGCAAGCGGCTAACTCATTGAAATAGATCAACTTGGCAAACCTGGCACCGGGCTTGCTCTGGCCATTCCATTACTTGGATACAAGATGGAATTCAGAGCATGTCCAAAGCCCCTATTGCCTTCACCCTCGCCGACTGGCAACAGACCTACCGAGACGGCCAATCGCCCGCCGAGCTGCTGCATAGCCTGCGCCTCGAACTGAGCACAGAGGACAATGCCTGGATCGCCCTGGCCAGCGAAGTGCAACTCAACGCTCAACTCGATGCCTTGTCAGCGCTACTCGACGCCGCCAACGGCGAGCTGAGCAAGCTGCCGCTGTACGGCGTGCCTTTCGCCATCAAGGACAATATCGACGCAGCAGGCTGGCCCACCACCGCCGCCTGTCCCGAGTTCGCCTACACCGCTGCGGCCGACGCCACGGTGGTGGCCAAGCTGCGCGCCGCCGGCGCCATCCTGCTCGGCAAGACCAACCTCGACCAGTTCGCCACCGGTCTGGTCGGCACTCGCTCGCCTTATGGTGCGGTGAACAACAGCTTTAACCCGGACTACGTCAGCGGCGGCTCCAGCTCCGGCTCGGCCAGCGTGGTAGCGCGCGGTCTGGTGCCCTTCTCGCTGGGCACCGACACCGCAGGCTCCGGTCGTGTGCCGGCCGGCTTCAACAATATTGTCGGGCTCAAGCCGAGCAAGGGCTGGCTGTCCAATAGCGGACTGGTGCCGGCCTGCAAGACCCTCGATTGCATCTCGGTATTTGCCCTGACCGTCAGCGATGCCCTGAGCGTGGCGCAGATCGCCGGCGGCTATGACGCAGCCGATCCCTACAGCCGCAAGAACCCCAATAGCGCCAAGGTCGGCATGCCGGCCAAACCGCGTTTGGCAGTGCCGAGCAACCCCGAGTTCTTTGGCGATACGCAGAACCAGGCGGTGTTCGAGCAGGCCTTGGGCAAACTGCGCGAGCTGGATGTGCAGTTGGTGGAAATCGACTTTTCGCCCTTCCAGCAACTGGCCGAGCAGCTCTATTACGGCAGTTGGGTCGCCGAGCGCACGGTGGCAGTGGCAGGCGTTAATCCCGACCATATCAACCCGGTGGTGCGCGGCATCGTCGACAACGGCCATAAATACAGCGCCTGCGATGCCTACAAGGCCGAATATATCCGCGCCGAACTGAGCCGGAAGATCAACGACATCCTGGCCGGCTTCGAAGCTCTAGTCGTACCGACCTCGCCAACCATTCGCAGCCTCGCAGAGATGGAAGCAGAACCGGTGCTGTTTAACAGCCAGTTCGGCACCTACACCAACTTCACCAACCTCGCCGACCTGTCGGCCCTGGCTGTACCCGCCGGTTTGCGCGCCGACGGTCTGCCGGCCGGGATCACCCTGATCGCCCCAGCCTGGCACGACCAAGCCCTGGCCGCGTTCGGCCAGCGCTGGCAGCAGGCCCTCAACCTGCCGCTGGGCGCCACCGGCCGCGCACTACCCACGCAAGTTGCCAGCAACAGTCCAGCCCCCGGCAGCGTGCGTGTCGCCGTGGTCGGCGCGCACCTGACCGGTATGCCGCTGAACTTCCAACTCACCAGCCGCGACGCCGTGCTAGTCGAGCAAACCACCAGCGCGGCCACGTATCGCCTGTACGCCCTGCCCGGCACCGTGCCGCCAAAACCGGGCCTGGCTCGGGTGGCCGAGGACGGCGCGGCAATCATCGTCGAGCTGTGGGATATCCCCCAGGCGCGCTTTGGCGAGTTTGTCGCGGAAATCCCCGCACCGCTGGGTATCGGCAACCTGCAGCTGGCCGATGGCCGTTGGGTTAAAGGCTTTATCTGCGAGCCATATGCGCTCGCTGGCGCCCGCGATATCACCAGCTTCGGCGGCTGGCGCGCGTTTATCGCCAGCCAGCAGCAGGGCTAAATCCATGCAGCTGAGCGGCACACCCAGCACCGGCAAGGAGCGCCCGGACAACCTCGCCGAGCGCATCTACCAGCAGCTCAAGGACGACATCTTCGAGTTCCGCCTGCTGCCCGGTGATCGCTTCTCCGAAGGCGAGATCGCCGAGCGCATGGCGGTCAGTCGCACGCCGGTGCGCCAGGCGCTGTATCGCCTGCAGCGCGAGGATTACCTGCAGGTGTATTTCCGCAGCGGCTGGCAGGTCAAGCCTTTCGACTTCGCGCATTTCGAGGAGCTGTACGAGGTGCGCATCGTCCTCGAAATGGAAGCCGTGCGGCGCTTGTGTGAACGCCCCCAAGACGAGCAATCCGCCGCACTGGAGCAACTCAAACGCACCTGGTTGGTGCAACCCGAGCAGCGTTTGCAGGACGGCCGCGAGGTTTCGCACCTGGATGAGCGTTTTCATTGCCTGTTGGTCGAGGCCACCGGCAACCGCGAGATGGCCCGCCTGCACGCCGAGGTCAGCGAGAAAATCCGCATTATCAGGCGCTTGGACTTCACCCAGGGCCCACGCGTGACGGCCACTTACGA
Organism: Pseudomonas sp.; assembly: GCA_044240245.1. Classification (GTDB taxonomy): domain Bacteria; phylum Pseudomonadota; class Gammaproteobacteria; order Pseudomonadales; family Pseudomonadaceae; genus Aquipseudomonas. The sequence goes on from JBIHZW010000286.1 coordinate 4,248, forward strand.
CGAACACGGACAAATTCTCGCGGCGATTCTGTCGCGCCGATGCGAAGAGGCACAGCTATTGCTCAAGACCCATATAGAGGTCAGCAAGGCGGAAGTGCGCAAGATCACCCTGCACATGTTGCATAGCGCGCGTCAGCGCACCATGCCGGCACCAGAGGTGAAGACCTGAAGTGAAGACCCGGGGCCAGGCCCTGTTTCAACTGCCAGACAAACAACTAAAAACCAGCAGCTCAAACACTTAAGTTCGTGAATGGAGATCGCACCATGCAACGTCGCAATCTGATCAAGGCCTTTACCCTATCCGCTTCCATCGCCGCCATGGGCATGACCTGGACCGTGCAAGCCGCCGAGACCATCAAGGTCGGTATCCTGCACTCGCTGTCCGGCACCATGGCCATCTCGGAAACTTCGCTGAAAGACATGGCGTTGATGACCATCGACGAAATCAACGC
>JBIHZW010000287.1:0-4692 GCA_044240245.1 Pseudomonas sp.
GATATCACCAGCGGCAAGTTCGTGTTTTCTACCAGCGAGGCCTATCTGATCGAGGACGGCAAGATCACCGCGCCGGTCAAAGGCGCAACCCTGATTGGCAATGGCCCGGAAGCCATGAGCAAGGTGTCGATGGTCGGTAACGACCTGGCGCTGGACAGCGGTGTCGGTACCTGTGGCAAGGATGGCCAGTCGGTGCCAGTTGGCGTGGGTCAGCCGACGCTGAAGATCGATGCGATTACGGTGGGCGGGACGGGTAGCTAAAAAGCGTCGATTGGGTTGAGCATTGCACAGCCCAATCGATGTACTGGTTTAACGCAAGCCGCGCTGGCTTTCGTCCAGCTCGCGGATGTATTTGAAGATTTTGCGTGACGCGGCAGGCGCTTTGTTCTGCGCCAGTTCGTGCTGGCCCTGACGGATCAGCTGGCGCAGGTGCTGGCGGTCGGCGTCGGGGTATTCGACGACAAATTTTTCCAGGGTGTCGTCGTCGCCGTTGAGCAAGCGGTCGCGCCAGCGCTCCAGGTTATGAAAGCGTTCGTTGTACTGGCGGGTTGAGGCATCCAGCTGGTCGAGCAGGGTCAGGATGGCGGGGATGTCCTGATCGCGCATCAAGCGGCCGATAAACTGCACATGGCGCTTTTTCGCGGCATTGGCAGTGTGCTTGGGCGCTTCGGCCAGCGCGCGGCGCAGCTCGTCGGTCAGCGGCAGCTTGTTCAGCAGATCGAGTTTCAGGGTAGTCAGGCGTTGCCCCAGATCTTGTAGCGCATGAAACTCGCGCTTGACCTGGGTTTTGCTCTTCTCGCCGGAGAAGTCGTCAAGGTATTCAGACATGGTGGCGGTCCAGTGGAAAACGCCGACATGATAGCAGCAAGTTTCCAGCTGTAAGCGTCTGGCCTGTGTGGCCGCGTTTGCCGCTTATCGTTCAGGAGTTCTTATGAGTGCAGTAGACATCGTCGGCCCCCAGGCTGTGCCGCATTTGCAGGCGCAGGTGGAGCAGATTATTGCCGAGGCCAGAAAGCAGGGTGCGAGTGCCTGCGAGGTGGCGGTATCGGTGGAGCAGGGCTTATCCACTACGGTGCGTCAGGGTGAAGTGGAAACGGTTGAATTCAACCGCGACCAGGGCTTTGGCATCACCCTGTATGTCGGACAGCGCAAAGGCTCGGCGAGCACCTCAGCGAGCGGCGAGGCGGCGATTCGCGAAACCGTGGCGGCGGCCCTGGCGATTGCCAAGCATGCCTCCGAAGATGAGTGCGCCGGGTTGGCCGATGCCGCGCTGATGGCTCGCGAGCTGCCACAGCTGGATCTGTACCACGCCTGGTCGATTACCCCCGAGCAGGCTATCGAGCAGGCCTTGAGCTGCGAGGCGGCGGCCTTTGCCGCAGACCAGCGGATCAAGAATGCCGATGGCACTACGCTGAATACCCATCAGGGTTGTCGGGTCTATGGCAACAGCCATGGCTTTATCAGCGGTTACGCCAGCACGCGGCACAGCTTAAGCTGCGTGATGATCGCCGAAGACGGCGGGCAGATGCAGCGCGACTACTGGTACGACGTCAATCGCCAGGGCGAGTTGCTGGCCGATGCCGGCAGCATTGGCCGGCGTGCCGCCGAACGTGCGGTAAGCCGTTTGGGTGCGCGCCCGGTGCCGACCTGTGAAGTGCCCGTATTGTTTGCCGCCGAGCTGGCAACCGGTTTGTTTGGCAGCTTCCTGGCGGCGATTTCCGGCGGCAACCTGTACCGCAAGTCCTCCTTTCTCGAAGACTCCCTCGGCCAGCAGCTGTTCCCCGAGTGGCTGAAGATTGATGAGCGCCCGCATATTCCTCGTGCGCTGGGCAGTGCCGCCTTCGATGGCGACGGCCTGGCGACTTACGCCAAATCCTTTGTCGAGCGCGGCGAGCTGTTGTCCTATGTGCTCGGCACCTATTCCGGTCGCAAGCTGGGTATGCCCAGCACCGCCAACTCCGGCGGCGTGCACAACCTGTTTGTTAGCCACGGCGATGAAGACCAGAAGGCGTTGCTCAAGCGTATGGGGCGTGGCCTGCTGGTCACCGAGCTTATGGGCCAGGGGCTGAATATGGTCACCGGTGATTATTCGCGCGGCGCCGGTGGTTACTGGGTGGAGAACGGTGAGATCCAGTTCCCGGTGCAGGAAGTGACCATCGCCGGTAACCTGCGTGACATGTTCAAGGAGATTGTTGCAGTCGGTAATGATCTGGAGCTGCGCAGCAATATCCGCACCGGTTCGGTGCTGATTGAGCGCATGACCGTGGCCGGTAGTTGATTCCGCTTGTATGAAAAAGGGGCTGTCGCTTAAGCGTTCAGCCCCTTTTTATTGCCTGCCATCCATGGCGGCAACCCTACGGGCCGTCGCTTCGCGACGTTAAAAATGTCTCCCGGACATTTTTTATTGCCTGCGGTTTTACTCGCCTTCGTCGAAGTAGTTGTTGATCAGCTCGCTCAGGGCTTGCAGCGCTTCGGTGTCTTGCTCGCCTTCGGTGTGCAGGTGCACGGGCGTGCCTTTGCCGGCGGCGAGCATCATCACCGCCATGATGCTCTTGCCGTCGACCAGGCTCTCCGGCGTGCGGCCGACTTTGACCTGGCAGGGGAAACGCCCGGCGACGCCGACAAACTTGGCCGCCGCGCGGGCGTGCAGGCCAAGCTTGTTGATAATGGTGATTTCGCAGGCGGGCATCGCGGCAATTCCTTAACTGAGGTCGCGGTGGCGAGTCTGAACGTTTTTCAGGATGGGTTTGAGGGTTTCCCCCAGGCGGTTGGCCAGGTACACCGAGCGGTGGTGGCCGCCGGTGCAGCCAATCGCCACCGTGACATAGGCGCGGTTGCTGGCGGCAAAACGCGGCAGCCATTTGGTCAGGTAAGCGAGGATGTCCTGGTACATGTCCTCGACATCGGCCTGGGCCGAGAGATAGTCGATTACCGGCTGGTCGAGTCCGGAGAAATCGCGCAAGTCGGGCTTCCAGTAGGGGTTGGGCAGACAGCGCACATCGAATACCAGATCGGCGTCCACCGGCATACCGCGCTTGAAACCAAAGGACTCCAGCAGAAATGCGGTGCCCGGCTCAGGCTGGTTGAGCAGGCGCAGCTTGAGGCTGTCGCGCAGCTGGTACAGGTTGAGGTGGGTGGTGTCGATTTTCAGATCAGCGAGGTCGATGATCGGCCCGAGCAACAGGCTTTCATCAGCGATGGCTTCCGCCAGCGAGCGGCTTTCGTTGGTCAGTGGATGGCGTCGACGGGTTTCCGAGAAGCGCTTGAGCAGGGTTTCTTCGTCGGCATCCAGGTAGATCACATCGCATTTGATGTGCCGGGCGCGAACTTCTTCAAGCAGCTCGGGAAAGCGCTTGAGATGGCTCGGCAGGTTGCGTGCATCAATCGACACTGCGACCTGTGGGTGCAGCAGCTCTGTGTGCAGCAGGGCGCGCTCGGCCAGTTCGGGCAGCAGCCCGGCTGGCAGGTTGTCGATGCAGTAGAAGCCGTTATCCTCAAGCACATCGAGGGCGGTGCTCTTCCCGGAGCCGGAGCGACCGCTAACGATGATCAGGCGCATGCTCAGGCTCGGTTGAGTTGGCTTTGTACGTCCACTACTACCTGATACAGGGCTTCGCTGCTCTCGGCTTGGCGCAGGCTGGCGCGTACATCGCTGCGGTCGAGCATGCTGGCGATCTGCCGGAGCAGTTCCAGGTGAGCGTCGGTTGCAGCTTCGGGCACCAGCAGGACAAACAGCAGGTCCACTGGCGCGCCGTCGATGGCGTCGAAGTCTACGGCAGAGTCCAGGCGCAGCAAGGCGCTGATCGGCGCGGTACAACCGGGCAGGCGACAGTGCGGAATGGCAATGCCATTACCGAAACCGGTCGAACCGAGTTTTTCGCGGGCAATCAGGCTTTCGAAGATGTCTTGGCCGTCCAGGTCAGGCAGCTCGCGCGCCACCAGGTTGGCAATCTGTTCGAGGACACGTTTTTTGCTGCCGCCCGGCACGTTCACTAAAGAACGGCCGGGGGTCAGGATAGTTTCAAGTCGGATCATAGGAGATAGACGATGTCAGCGGGCCATAGCGCCCTGTTGACGTTCGAGCTGTTTTTCCTTGTGTTTGATGAGTTGTCGGTCGAGTTTATCAGTCAGTAAATCGATGGCTGCGTACATGTCTTCATGTTCGGCATTGGCGACGACTTCGCCGCCAGCAATGTGCAGGGTCGCTTCGATTTTCTGTTTGAGTTTCTCGACCTCCATGGTGACTTGCACGTTGGTAATCTTGTCGAAGTGGCGCTCTAACCGGCCGAGTTTTTCGGCGATGTAGTCGCGCAGGGCGTCGGTCACATCCAGCTGGTGTCCACTGATGTTGACTTGCATACCGCTTTCTCCTTGTTGCCGTGTGTAAGAGGCAGGCGAGAGGCCTGCCGCCGGAACACTGTGGCGTGGAAGACTCTGACAAAACGAGCCTGGCACGGTCGCTGATTGCTTGTTGGCAGTATGGCTGCTTTTGCGAAAAGGCGAGGCCTGGGCGTGTTCTGTATGGGTCGTCGTCTTCCTTCTTCGTGCCGCCTTAGATCAATCGTTTGCGCTCACTGGAAGGCGCTATTCCGAGGGATTCACGGTACTTGGCGACCGTGCGGCGAGCGACTTGAATGCCCTGTGCTTCCAGTAAACCAGCGATCTTGCTGTCACTCAACGGCTTTTTCGCAT
>JBIHZW010000288.1:0-4667 GCA_044240245.1 Pseudomonas sp.
TTCGTCACCGACCTTGATGGTCAGCTCGCCAGCGTCGTTGTGGAACTGTTCCAGCGGGATGAGGCCTTCAGACTTCAAACCAGCGTGAACGGTTACCCAACCAGCTTGGTAATCGATGTCGACGATGATAGCGGTGATGATCGAGCCAGCCTGAAGATTCAGGGTTTTTAGGCTTTCTTCAAACAGTTCAGCAAAGCTTTCGCTCATTTTAATTCCTGTTGATTCAGGGCAGGGAATCCGCCCAAACCACATTCCAGACAATGTGGGTACGTTCATTTAAAAAGAGGCAAACGGGACTAGGACTGGGTTCCCGTGCGCCTCCTTGCGAGCCGGTCAGCTTAAGCAGCTGTGGCTCTTATCATCCGGCGAGATCGCGATTGGCGACTTCACTCAGAATTCGTTCAAGCACTTGTTCAATCGAGAGTTCAGTGGAATCCAGCTGGATCGCATCGGCTGCCGGCTTGAGCGGAGCCACTGCACGCTGGGTATCGCGCTCATCGCGCGCCTGAATCTCATCAAGAAGACTCGCGAGATTAACATCATCGCCCTTAGCCTTCAACTGCAAGTAGCGGCGGCGGGCACGCTCCTCGGCGCTGGCGGTGAGGAAAATCTTCAGCGGTGCATCGGGAAACACCACAGTGCCCATATCACGACCATCGGCAACCAGACCCGGCATTTCCTGAAATGCCTGCTGACGCTGCAGCAGAGCCTCACGCACGGCAGACAGGGAAGCGACCTGCGAAGCACCGGCGCCGACCTGCTCGTTGCGGATCAGGTCAGTGACCTCCTCCCCTTCGAGAATGATGCGCTGGCCATGCCCGCCACCGGCGGCGATAAATTGCACATCCAGATGAGCGGCGAGCAGTTTCATCGCTTCTTCGTTGGTCAGATCAACGCCGTGATTGCCGGCGGCAAACGCCAGCAGACGATACAGCGCGCCCGAGTCCAACAGATTCCAGCCCAGTTGCTTGGCCAGCAGGCCGGCAATGGTGCCCTTGCCCGAGCCGCTCGGCCCGTCGATGGTGATAACCGGTGCAACGATCATGCTTTGCCCTCCTCGGCCACACGAATGCCAACCTGAGCCGACAGCGCGAGGAAGTTGGGGAACGAAGTGGCGACGTTGGCGCAATCATGGATGCGGATCGGCGCAGTGGCGCGCAGCGAGGCCACGCTGAACGACATGGCGATGCGGTGGTCGCCATGCGCCCAGACTTCACCACCACCGATGCTGCCGCCCTCAATGATAATGCCATCTGGCGTTGGCTCGGCCTTGACGCCCAGAGCAATCAAACCATCAGCCATCACCTGAATACGGTCGGATTCCTTGACCCGCAGCTCTTCGGCACCGCGCAAAACGGTACGGCCTTCAGCCACCGAAGCGGCGACGAACAGCACCGGGAACTCATCAATAGCTAGGGGCACCAGGTCTTCGGGGATATCGATGCCTTTGAGCTTGGCGCTGCGCACGCGAATATCAGCCACGGTCTCGCCGCCGACTTCACGCTGGTTTTCCAGGGTGATGTCGCCGCCCATCAGCTTGAGGATATCGATGACGCCAGTACGGGTCGGGTTGATACCTACGTGCTCAAGCACCAGCTCCGAGTCTTCGGCAATGCTGCCGGCCACCAGAAAGAATGCTGCCGAGGAGATATCCGCAGGCACTTCGATATGGGTAGCAGTCAGTTTGTGGCCAGAGGTGACGCTGGCGGTGCTGCCATCCACGGTTACCGGGTAGCCGAAGCCACGCAGCATGCGCTCAGTGTGGTCGCGGGTCGGCGCAGGCTCAGTCACTGAGGTGGTCCCGGCGGCGTAAAGCCCAGCAAGAAGCAGGCAGGATTTAACCTGAGCACTGGCCATGGGCATTTCGTAATCCATACCGGTCAGGCGCTGGCCGCCTTTGATCATCAGTGGCGGGCGACCTTCCGGGCCGGTTTCGATCACTGCGCCCATTTCGCGCAGCGGCTTGGCGACACGGTTCATCGGCCGTTTGGACAGCGAGGCATCACCGGTCAGCGTGGTGTCGAACGGTTGCGCTGCCAACAAACCCGAGAGCAGGCGCATCGAAGTACCGGAGTTGCCCATGTACAGCGGACCGGCCGGCGCCTTCAGACCATTCAGACCCACGCCGTGAATGGTCACGCGGCCATGATGCGGGCCTTCGATGACCACCCCCATGTCACGGAACGCTTGTAGCGTTGCTAGCGCATCTTCACCTTCCAGAAAACCCTCGACATGCGTAGTGCCTTCAGCCAGCGAGCCGAGCATGATCGAACGGTGAGAGATGGACTTGTCGCCCGGAACGCGAATACGCCCGGAGAGTTTGCCGCCAGGGTTAGCCAGAAAAACCAGATCGTTCGAGTGCATAGCGTCCACATAGGCCCTACGGGCCAAAATTTTGCCGAAATGCTCACGGGCCACGCGGGCGCGGGTGAATACGCCCAGCAATTGATGCCCATCCCCTGCGTCAACCGCGTCGCGCAAGGCGTCGAGGTCGTCGCGAAATACGTCTAGCGTGCGCAGTACCGCCTCGCGATTGGCGAGGAAGATGTCGTGCCACATGACCGGATCACTGCCGGCGATCCGCGTGAAGTCGCGGAAACCGCCGGCGGCGTAACGAAAGATCTCCAGGTTCTCACTGCGCTTGGCCAGCGAGTCAACCAGAGTAAAGGCCAGCAAATGCGGCAGGTGACTGGTCGCAGCCAGCACCTGATCGTGATGCTCGACCTCCATATGTTCAACATCCGCGCCCAGCTCGCGCCACAGCGCATCGACCAGCGCCAGGGCAGACTCATCACTCTGCTCGCAAGGCGTGAGGATGATCTTATGGCGGCGGAACAGCTGCGCATTGGATGCTTCCACCCCGCTCTGCTCGGAGCCGGCAATTGGGTGGCCCGGCACAAACCGCACCGATTTACCGGTAAAGGCCAGGCGCGCCGCGCGAACCACATTGCCTTTGGCGCTGCCCACATCGGTGAGCACCGTCATACCCAGATCAAGCTTTGCCAGCTCTGCGAGCAGCTTTTCCATGGCCAGGATAGGCACCGCCAGCTGGATAATATCGGCCCCCTGACAGGCGGCAGCCAGATCAACCTCACAGCGATCGACAACCCCCAGCTCAACCGCCAACCGCCGCGACTCTGGATCGAGATCGACACCTATCACTTCGCGGCACAGGCCGCGCTCACGCAAACCCTTGGCAAAAGAGCCACCAATTAGGCCCAGGCCGACAACCACCAGGCGGCCGAGCTTAGGGGCGGCAGGTTGCACCTGAGTGACAGCAGATTTGGCTTCACTCACGCGCTCAGCACCTTGGCCAGGGCGTCGAGGAAGCGCGCATTTTCAGCAGGCAGACCAATCGACACACGCAGGAAGTTCGGCATGCCGTAACCGGCTACCGGCCGCACGATCACCCCGGCGCGCAGCAGCGCCTGGTTGATTGCCGCGGTATCACGGCCAAAATCCACGGCAATAAAGTTGCCTTTCGACGGAATCCAACTCAGCCCCAACTCGTGCAAGCCGGCCTCCAGCTGCGCCATGCCGGCATCATTGAGCTGACGGCTTTGCGCCAGGTAATCGGCATCATCCAGCGCCGCACAGGCCGCGGCCAGGGCGAGGCTGTTGACGTTGAATGGCTGGCGTACACGGTTGAGCACATCGGCGATCTGCGCCGAGCTGAGAGCATAACCAACGCGCAGCGCCGCCAGGCCATAGGCCTTGGAGAAGGTGCGCGAGACCAGCAGATTGTCATAGCGCGCCAGGTACTTGAGGCCGTCCGGCAGCTCATCACCTTCGGCGAACTCGATATAAGCCTCATCCAGCACCACCAGCACATTGCCAGGTACCCGCGCGAGAAAGCGCTCCAGCGCATCGGGGCCGAACCAGGTACCAGTCGGGTTGTTCGGGTTGGCGATAAACACCACGCGGGTGTTGGCGTCGATGGCAGAGAGCATGGCTTCCAGGTCGTGCCCATGGTCCTGCGCCGGCACCACTTTGCCCTGAGCACCTACGGCCTGGGTCGAGATGGGGTAAACGGCAAAGGCGTACTGACTGAACACGGCATTCAGGCCAGGGGCCAGATAGGCGCGGGCGACCAAATCGAGAATGTCGTTGGAACCATTGCCCAACGTAACCTGATTGATCTGCACGCCGCAGCGCGCTGCCAGAAGGCTTTTCAGCTCGAAACCATTGCCATCAGGGTAACGGGTCAGCTCGGCCAACTCGCCGCGAATCGCTTCCAATGCCTTGGGGCTTGGGCCCAGCGGGTTTTCGTTGCTGGCCAGCTTGACGATGCTGGCCGTGTCCAGATCCAGCTCACGGGCCAGTTCATCCACTGGTTTGCCCGGCACATAGGGCGACAACTGCTGTACGCCTGGCTGGGCCAGGGCGAGGAAATCGGTCATAGCAAAGCCTCACGCTTAAAGCCGCAAGCCCCAAGTACAGCCCGGCGTCGATGCGCGTGTAGCTTGAGACCTGAGGCGTGCCGCAGCAGTTTTAAAGTACCGCTTTCGGGTAGGAGCCCAGCACCTTGAGCGCCACGGCTTCCTGATTGATCTTTTCCAGCACGTCCTTGATCAGCGGGTCGCGGTGGTGACCAACGAAGTCGATAAAGAACACGTAGGTCCACTTGCCGCTGCGCGACGGGCGGGTTTCGATGCGGGTCAGGTCGA
>JBIHZW010000001.1:0-43286 GCA_044240245.1 Pseudomonas sp.
GCTCGAAGGTCAGGTCGATAAAGCCCTTGAGAAAACCTTTTAGGCTGTCGAATTCCAGCCGCGCCGCCGCCTCGCGCATGTGTGCGGCCAGGCCATGGGCCGGATCACAGAGAATGGCGCGCAGACGCTGCACATCCAGCCCGGCCAGAGGAAAGGTAAAGCCCAACTCAGGCAGACGCCGCGCCGGATTAAGGCCAGCGAGGGTCAGGCCATTGCCATCCAGATCGGCGTCGATCACCTGTTGCAGTTGCTCAAGCGCCACGGCCTGCCAATCGCTGTTGATACCGTGGCCGCTTAGCCCCGGTTCGATCAGCTCACGCAGGGGCGCCTTGCCCCGCGCCCAGTCTTCGAGAATGGCATGCAGGCAGGTGCCCGCCCGCGCGCCACGGGGGAAGGCGAAGAAGCCCGTGCCCGGTTCGCTGGCATCCGGCAGCACCAGTCCGTCGCGGTCCGGGGCTTCCATATGCATACCGGCGGCCAGGCCCGAGAAGCTGCCGATGCGCCAGGCGCTGTGCAGGCTGCGCTGCAGGCTGGCCAGTTGTTGCGGGGCCGGGGCGCGCTGCTCACCGGCGGCGCTGGCCTCACCTTCACGCAGCGGCTGGATAACCATCTGGCCCCGGCTGCTGGCGATAAGGTGTTCGATTTCGGCACGCAAACCCTGCGGGCTGAGACTTTGCAGATGGCCCGCCAGTTCGGCCAGGGCATCCTCACCGGGCAACTCGCGACCGTGCAGCAGCCAGGCCAGGGCGCTGCTGTGCAGGCCGCTGTCGCCGAGGGTGCCGTCTTTTCTCGGTTTGCAGTCCACCGGCCCCCAGTGCAGCCACAGGCGATCCCGCGCACGGGTCAGTGCAACATAGGTCAGTCGCAGTTTCTCGGCAAAACGCTCATGGCGGGCGCGCTCGCGGTGCTCGTCTATCTGCTCCCCGCCGAGGTCCAGCAGCGGTGTGCCGTCGTCGGCGTGGCAGCTGATGTCTTCGCTCTGGCGCAGCAGCGCGCCGTCCCACAGGTAGGGGCAGAACACCAGCGGGTATTCCAGGCCCTTGGAGGTGTGGATGGTGACAATCTGCACCCGCTCGGCATCGCTTTCCAGGCGCAACAGGGCGTCCTCGCCATGGGCCTCGGCGCTACGCTGGGCGTTAAACCAGGCGAGCAACTGTTCCAGACCGGGGCGTTGCAGGCTTTCTGTTTGCAACAGCTCGGCCAGGTGCAGCAGGTTGGTCAGGCGGCGCTCGCCGTCCACCAGAGCCAGCAGGCGCTGGGCCACCTGCTGCTCATCCAGCCAGGCGCGGAAGGCGCGCATAAAGCCTTGTTGCTGCCAGAGCTGGTGATAGCGCTCGGCGTCTTCGCGCTCGCGGTCCCAAGCCTGGGCATCCTCGGCGCAAGCAGCCAGCACCTGGGCGCTGCGGCCCAGCAGACGGCTGGCCAGGGCATAGCGCAACGCACCTTCGCGGCCCGGTTCGGCATAAGCGGCCAGCACGGCGGACAGCTCGGCGGCTTCTTCGCTGTGCCAGACGTTCTCCTTGCCGCGACGCACGCTGGGCACGCCGCGGGCGGCCAGTTCTGCAGCCACCTCACTGGCCTGACGGTGGTTGGCGACCAGCACGGCAATATCGCCGCCCTTGAGTGGTGTCCGCCGGCCCTGATCGTCGCCTTCATTCTCAAAATACGCCTGGCCCTGACTGCTGGCGCTAAGCACCGCAGCGATACGTCGCGCCGTATCTCGCGCCACCAAGGTGCTCGCGTCACCCTTGCCCAGGTAGTCGTTATCCAGCCAGACCAGCGCCAGCGGCGCGTCTGCCTCGCCCTCTATGAGTGGCAGCACCAGCTGCGGGCGCGGGTGATCGCTGGCACCGACCTGCTGATAGCTCAGACCCTTCTCGGCGAAGGGCATGGGGCGGGCGAACAGCTGGTTAAGCGCGGCGATCAACTCAGGGGTGGAGCGGTGATTGGTGGACAAGCTGTATTGCCGCGCGGCTTCGCTACGGGCCTTGAGGTAGGTCGCCAGATCCGCGCCACGGAAGGCGTAGATAGCCTGCTTGGGGTCGCCGACAAAACACAGGTCGCCGGCATCCTGATAAATGCGGTGAAACACCCGGTACTGCACCGGGTCGGTGTCCTGAAACTCGTCGATCAGCGCCACGGGGTATTGCGTACACAGCGTGCCGGCCAGATGCTCACCACCCTCGCCCTGCAGCGCCTGCTGCAGCTTGTTGAGCAGGTCATCGAAGGCCAGTAGGCGCTGCGCGGCCTTGCGCGCCGGCAGTTGCTCGTCGAGCTGGCCGATCAAGCGTACCTGCAGGTCGATCAGCCGTTGCTCGGCCTCGGGCTGCGCGGCATCCAATGCGTCGCACAGCTCCTGCAATGCAGCGGCCAGGGGATTGGCTGGTGCTTCGCAGCCCTTCTTGCTGGCCTTGTTCAGCCCTTCCCGGGCCAGGCGGCGGTGTGCTTCGGTTTTGCTGAACAGTGCTGCCACATCGCTGAAATAACCATCCAGCTCAGCCTGCCAGACGCCCAGCTTGGCCGGGTTGCACATATTGCTCTTGAAGCCGTCGAAAGCCTTGAGCTGCGCCAGCCAGGCGGCGCTTTCACTCAGCCAGCAGCGCTGCGCCTGCTGCCAGGCGGCGCGCAGGGCGCTCATCTCGCTGCTGGCCCCCGGTTGCGGCTCGATACGCAGATACGGCTTGCCCAGGTGATTGCGCAGACGCTTGCGCAGGCTCTGCGGGGTGATCTTATGCTGCACCAGAAACGCCGCCCATTCCGGCTCGGCGGCGGCCAGCTCATGGCGCCAGAGGTCGGCGAGCAGGGCGTCGATAATCTCGCGATCGTCATGGGTCAGCTCGTTATCGAAATCACCGCCAGCCTCGAACGCGGCATCCTGCAGGGCGCGCTGACAGAAACCGTGAATGGTGAAGATCGCTGCCTCATCGAAGCCATGCACCGCCAGCAGCAAACGCCGATGGCTTGCCGCATCCGGATACTGGGCATGTAGTGCGTTGAGTAGGCTGTCGCCGCTGGCCACGCCGTCGTACACCGCCAGCAGCTCGGCCAAGCGTTTACGAATGCGCTCGCGCAGCTCAGCGGTGGCGGCAGTGGTAAAGGTCACCACTAGAATCTGGCTGACGCTGAGCTGCTTCTCCAGCAGCAGACGGGCGTACAGCGCCGTCAGGGTCCAGGTCTTGCCAGTACCGGCACTGGCCTCGATCAGCGAGCGGCCGGTGAAGCTGTCCTGCAGCAGGTTCAGGCTAGCGCTGCTCATGCTTCGTCCTCGTCACTGCCCTGCAGGGCATCCAACGCCGGGCCGTAGAGTTGTTCGGCCAGCGCCTCGAAGCGTTCGTTCAATGCCTCGCGGTCGCGAAAGGCCAGGGCATTCCAGGGGTCTTGGCCTTCGCCGGTCATATGGTCATTGCCTTGCCACATCAACCGCGCTTCGCTGCGGGCGGCGTCAATCGGTTCCTTGCGTCCGGGGTTGCGCCATTTGCGGGTAAAGCCGTGGCTGCATTTGGCGAACAGCGGCAGCGGTTCGCACAGCGCGCTTTTGTAGGCTTCCAGCCAGGGCAGCAGCAGCCCACGGGCATCGGCCAGCGGCCCGAGTCGCCATTCGCTTTTCGGCGAGAGCAGACGGCTGTCGCGGCTGATGGCGGGGGTGGCGGCGCAGTTAAGCAACAGATGGCGCAACCAGAACGGTGCCAGTTCCCAGGCTCCCAGGTCGCGCAGGCGGTAGTCGAACAGGCCGGCACTGGTCACGCCATCGAGCCAGCCGTGGATGCGTACGCCGGCCAGTTCGAGATCCACCAGCAACGGTTGCGGCGCGTCATCCGGGCGTTCGTCGAACAGCGTCGGGGCGAAGGCGCGGATCGGCCCGCGAATCTGCCCCCAATGCGCCTGGCCCAGCTCGCCCACCGGCAGCCAGCCAGAGGCCGCAGCTACGGCGCGCTCCTGACGCTCGCTCCAGCCCTGCTCGATAGCCTGCAACGCCAGCTGGCGCAGGCCGTGCTGGCTGGTCCACTCGACACTAAAGGGCTCGTCGCCAGCCAGGGTTTCCTCTGTCTGCGCCAGGCGCAGGCCGAGGCGCTGTTCCAGCAGGTAGCGCGCCGGGTGCTTGAAACAGTGGATCAACTGGCTTGGCTCGATGCTTAGCGGAGCGCCGCCCGGCCAGTCTTTATCCGGCTCTTCGAGGCGGCTGGCAAAGGGCGCGGGGGCTTCCACCGCCTGACTCAAACGCTGCGCAGCACGGAACCACGGCGCGGCAAAACCGGCATGCCGGCTACCGGCGAAGTTGCCGGGGGCGAAGGGTTGCAATGGATGATGGTGGGTAATCCGCGCGCTGGCGCTTTGTCCATCGACGCCGCAGACGGCGGTGAGGTCGACCACATCGAGCAGTTCGCTGACCAGCACCGAAGGCGGCAGCTCGGCGTTGCTGCGCGGGTCGCGGCCGACGTAGCTAAGGTACAGGCCGCCGCGGGCCGAGAGCAGAGTTTCCAGCAGCAGATAGCGGTCGTCCAGACGCCGCGCGCGGTCGCCGCGTCGAGGTTTCTGCCCGATCAGGTCGAAGCCGGCAGCCGGGGTGCGGCGTGGCAGCGCGCCGTCGTCCAGGCCGAGCAGGCAGACCAGGCGAAACGGCAGGCTGCGCATCGGCACCATGGTGCAGAAGGTCACCGCGCCGGTGAGAAAGCCCGAGGCGGCGCTGCCCTGCTCCAGCGCTGCAGTCAGCTGCTGACGGATCAGCGCCAGCTCGATTGGTCGCTCAACACCCGAGGCGTCGGCCTGCTCCTTGAGCGCGGCGCAAGCCTTGGACAGCAGTAACAGGGTGTCGCCGGCCTCGCGCTCATCAAACAACTGGTCGATCAGCACTTGCAGGCTCTCGGCCCATTCGCGCAAAGGCCGTGGCCGTTGCAGGCTCTGCGCCAGGGCGGCCAGACGCTCGACAAAACCGGCAAGACGGCCGAGCAGTTGCGCCCGACCGCCTTCCAGTGCATCCAACGGCCAGCTGGCACCCAGCAGCGGGGCCTGGCTGCCGGCCAGTTGCGGCGGCGCGGCAAAGCCCAGCAGCAGACGGTCCAGCCCTTGCCTCCAGGTAAAGGCGGCATCGGCGGGCAGACCTAGCTGCTCGCGGTGCGCGCCATCGCGGCCCCAGCGCACGCCGGCCTCGCGCAGCCAGTCGCGCAGCAACGGCAAATCTTCGGCTTCGATACCGGCACGGCGGGCGATGGCCGGTTGCTCCAGCCAGGCGAGAATTTCCTCGGCAGCGAAGCGACTATCCGGCAGCGCCAGCAGGTTGAGGAAGGCCTCCAGCAGGGGAATTTCCGCGCGCAGGCTGCGATCGGCCAGGCTGAAAGGAATCCGCGGTACGCCTTCACGCGGGGCGAACACCGCTTCGATATAGGGTGCGTAACGCTCGATATCCGGGGTCAGCACCACCACCTGATCCGGGGTCAGGCCGGGCTCGGCGGCAAAGCGCGCAAGCAACTGGTCATGCAGAATTTCCACCTCGCGCAGCGGCGAGTGGGCGATATGCAGCTCCAGCGAGCGGTCGTCGTCACGCAGCTGCAGGCGCTCATCAGCCGAGCGGGTGCGCAAGCGCAGGATGTCGTTCTGCAGCGCCTGCAACAGGCTGGCGTCGTACAGGTCGGCATCTTCGGAATACAGGCCGATTTCCTGGCTGCCTTCACTGGACGCCAGGCTGAACAGGCTGTCGAAAAAGTCGCGGCCCTGCTTGCCCAGGCTGGCCAGCAGCGGGTGACCGACATCCAGATACCAATCGTCCGGACTGAGTTCAGGCTGCCTGGCCAACTCACGGATATCGCGAATCTCGCCCCAGGCTTCGCGACAGGGGTTGAGGGCGAAGAGGATCACTTCGGTGTGCCGCGCCAGGCCTTCCAACACGCGCATATGGTGCGGCGGCAGCGAGCTGATGCCGAACACCAGCACGCGCTCGGGCAAACCCGGCATGGGTTCAGGTTGATGCAAACGGGCGAGCAGCTCTTCCAGTAGCCGGGCACGGTGCGGGTGGCCGTCGCGGGTCAGCTCGCGCCAGAGCAGCGCCTGCCAGCCTTCGTCCGGGCCAAGATCAAGCAGCTCGTTGCGCTCCCAGGCGGCCAGCCATTCGTCGCGATACAGCAGGTATTGGTCGAATACGTCGGCGATCTTGACGGCAAGTGACAAACGCCGCCGCTCATCGCCACCCTCCAGATAATGGGCCAGACGCGGTGCTTCGGCCAAGTTGGCAGGCTCGCACAGCCAGTCATACAAGCGCCAACTCAGGCTGCTGGGGCTAAAGGCCGATTGCTCTGGCAACTGGCCCAAAGCCAGGCGCGACAAGTCCCAGACAAATTTGGCCGGCAGCTGCACCTCGAGCTGCATGGCGATGCCCTGCTTACGCGCCAGCTCCAGGGTCAACCAGCGCCCCATACCCTGACTCGGCACTACCACCAACGCCGGCGCAAAAGGCTCGCGCATCGGCGTTGCGAGCAGGGTGGTGGCCAGCTCGCCAAGGGTTTCCAGGTCAGGGGCGTGATAAAGCGTAAGCATCGAAGGGGGTCGCTTCCGTTCAGTAGCGGGCAAGAACCTGCTTACGATCTGCTGCGCGTCGGCCTGGCGGCGTTAAAAACAGCCTCGGAATGCTCATTTACAGCTCGTAAACTCCGCTTCCTCGGCCGTTTTTGCCTTGCCCGGCTCTAGCTCGCTAGATCGTAAACAGGTTCTAAGGTTATCAGCTCACGCAGCCTGGCGGGATTGCACGACAGTCTGTGTCGCGCGCTGGCGCGGATGGCCAACCCCAGCTAAAGCTAAATACAGGGTCTGCGCTTCTACAAGATGGGCCTTTATAACAAGTAAAAACCACGCGTCACGCTGCAACCGGGCTGACGCGCCAGGGAGCAGCACCATGCTCACCCTGCTTAATCTTCTGTCTGCCGTCGCCTTGCTGATCTGGGGCACCCATATCGTCCGTACCGGCATCCTGCGGGTGTATGGCTCGCACCTGCGCAAGGTGCTTAGCCATAACGTAAGCAAGCGGCCGCTGGCGTTTGCCGCCGGCATCGGCGTTACCGCGCTGGTGCAGAGCAGCAACGCCACCGCGCTGCTGGTCACCTCGTTCGTCGCCCAGGGTCTGATGGCGCTGACCCCGGCGCTGGCGATCATGCTCGGTGCGGATGTCGGCACGGCGCTGATGGCCCGCGTGCTGACCCTCGACCTGAGCTGGCTAAGCCCACTGCTGATCTTTCTCGGAGTGATCTTCTTTCTCTCGCGCAAGCAGACCCGCGCCGGCCAGCTCGGCCGCGTGGCTATCGGCCTGGGGCTGATGCTGCTGGCCCTGGAGCTAATCGTTGCCGCCGCCACGCCGATTACCCAGACCCGCGGCATCCAGGTGCTGTTTGCCTCGCTGACTGGCGACCTGCTGCTGGATGCCCTGGTCGGCGCGCTGTTCGCGCTGATTTCCTACTCCAGCCTGGCCGCCGTGCTGCTTACCGCGACGCTGACCGGTGCTGGCTTGATCAGCCTGCCGGTGGCCATCGGCCTGGTGATTGGCGCGAATATCGGCAGCGGCGTGCTGGCCTTTCTCAACAGCAGCCTGCAATCCCCGGCCGGACGCCGGGTGGCCCTCGGCAGCCTGCTGTACAAGCTGATTGGCCTGCTGCTGGTGATACCGTTCCTCGACCCACTGGCCAACTGGCTGGACAGCCTGAAGTGGCGGCCCGAGGAGTTGGTGATCGCCTTCCACCTGCTCTACAACAGCCTGCGCTGCCTGCTGATGCTGCCCACGGTCGGGCTGATGGCGCGCTTCTGCAACTGGCTGCTACCAGATCGTCCGGACGAAAACGGCGTCGCCCGTCCGCGCCATCTCGACCCCACCGCGCTGGCCACACCGAGCCTGGCGCTGGCCAATGCGGTGCGCGAAACCCTGCGCATAGGCGACCTGATCGAGACCATGCTCAACCACCTGCTGGAAGTCCTGAGTGGCGG
The DNA here is from genome assembly GCA_044240245.1 of Pseudomonas sp. GTDB lineage: Bacteria > Pseudomonadota > Gammaproteobacteria > Pseudomonadales > Pseudomonadaceae > Aquipseudomonas. Next base: position 7,963 of record JBIHZW010000001.1, read on the forward strand.
GCAAACCGCCCTGGGCAAGGAGCTGCGCCGCCTGGATGACGATGTCGATGCACTCTACAGCGCGGTCAAGCTCTACCTAGCTCAGGTGCCACGCGAGGTGTTGAGTGAGCACGACAGCCGGCGCTGGGCGGAGATCATCGAGCTGGCAGTCAATCTGGAGCAGGCCGGCGACATCATCGAACGCATGCTCGGCAAAGTGCAGGATCAGAAAACCGCCCAGCGCCATTCGTTTTCGGACAGCGGCCTGGAGGAACTCACCGCCCTGCACGCCCAGTTGCTGGCCAACCTGCGCCTGGGCCTCTCGGTGTTTCTCTCCGCTGACAAGGAAAGTGCGCGCCAGCTGCTGCGCGAGAAACGCCGCTTCCGCGCCCAGGAGCGCCGCCTGGCCCACGCCCATGTCAGCCGGCTGCACCATCAGGTGGTGCAAAGCATCGAAACCAGCGCCCTGCATATGGAGCTGATTGCCGATATGAAGCGCCTCAACTCACTGTTCTGCGCCAGCGCCTATGTGGTGCTGGAAAGCAGCGAGACAGGCGCCTTGCACAGTCAGGACATAGCCGGTGAGTAATCTGCCGCGGGTTAGCTCCGGGCGAACGATGGGTAACTCCTGAAACAGATGGGGCCGCAGTTGCGGCCCCTTCATGGATCACTTACCGGCGGCAATGCGCTGGCGAATATGCGCGGCGCGTTCGGCCGAGCCCGGGTGTGAGTCAAACATGCTGCTGTCGCCACCGCCGAGTTGAGCCAGCTTGTCAAAAGCACTGGCCAGACCCTGCAGCGGAATGTTGCGCTGCTTCAGCAGATCAAAAGAGAAGTTGTCGGCAGCGCTTTCCTGAGACTGGGAAAACTGCGCGTTGATCAGCGCCTCACCCAAATCGCCCAATTGCGAGCTGGACAGCGCCATTGCTGCACTGTTGCCGGAGGAGGCAATGGCACCACGAGCCACCGAAGTAGCGTAGGCCGCTTGCATCGCCTTCTTTGTGTGGCCGAGAGCAACGTGGCCCATCTCGTGGCCCAGCACGCCTTCCACCTCGTTGTCGTTCATCAGGTCCATCAGGCCGCTGTACACGCGCACGCAACCGTTGGCCATGGCCCAGGCGTTGACTTCGTCAGTCAGGTAAACCTTGTAGGTAACCGGCGTCCCGTTGACCTGGCTGCCGAGGTTGCGGGCAATCGTTTCAAGACGCTTGCTGTACTTGCTATCGGCTGGCGCGATTGGTGACTGGGCGTCCATCTGTACGCAGGCGTCGTCGGCCATGCTCTTCACTTCAGCATCGCTGAGAGTGGCAGCCTGCATGGTTTGCAGCCCGGTGCTAAGCATGGCATCGGGGCTCATATTCTGGCAGCCGGAAAGCAGGGTGGCGAGCGCGAGCGCGGAAAGGGAGAACTGCAGTTTCATGGTCATCGTCCTTGAGGATTGAGGCAATGGAGTAGCCGAGAGGCAGCGGCGTCCCGGCCGGCGCGGCATTGTCGGTGATATGCGCAGCCCCAAAGCGAGACACGGCTCACGTTCTGCAGCTTGGCTCAGGTGGCCAATGCCCCAGTGTCCAGACGGCTTTGCACCATAAAAACAGTGGCGCGGCCTAAGGCACGCAAGAAAATTGGTCTATACCACCAAACCTTAGTTGGGTTGAGGCAACCCGGCGCGTAGGCTTTAAGTTGGAGTGCGGCATTGCAACAGTTCTGCCATCAATGACCGCTAATACTGCTCAACTCCAACAACAAAAGAGCGCCTTCCCTATGAAAACCCTCACCTCCCTGGTCGTTGGTCTAGGCCTGGCTTTTAGTGCCAGCTACGCCAGCGCCTGGTCGCAACCTACGCACAAGAACATCGTCAAGGACGCCCTGGCCTTCCTCAACTCGGCGCATGCCACGCCGGAGATGAAACGCGCCTACCAGTTCTACGTCGGTGCAGCCGGCAGCGAAGCCCGCGCGGGCGAAATCCTCGGCCAGGCGGCCTACGACGTCGATGACTTCCAGGACACCCGTCTGGGCGGCTGGTGGGTCGGCTACGAGCACGCTCCGGTGTATGGCGCAGCGGCCTCCATCGTCAATTACACGTCCTATTGGCACTTTATCAACATGGCCCGCCAGGGCGACGCCCACGGCAACGACCACGGCGGCTACGACTACCGCTACCGCAAGGTGGATGGCAGCTGGAGCGGCGACGTTGACTGGTACGCCATGGTTTACCTGTACAACCGCGAGCTGAAGAAGAGCGACTTCGACACCACCGAAGCGCATTACCGCCAGGGCACTTCCTCCAACTGGCAGACACACTACGGCGACTTCCAGACGGCGGCCTTCCAGCCCATCGATAACCTGGCCAAGTACTGGTTCGATCAGTTCAAAAACGCGCCGTCCCTGCAAACCATCGGCTACTCGCTGCACACCACCGGCGATGTCGCGCAGCCGCACCATGCCTGGGTTACGTCGGGCAATGGCCACTCCGGCTGGGAAGGCTGGGTGGACGATCATTACTTCAGCGAAGGCCTGAACAATATGGTAGCCGTGGCCAACCGCGTCGGTAGCTATGACGCGCAGAAGCCGATCCGCGATCTGCTGACCCAGACCGCCCAGGTCGCCTACCAGCGCCCCGAGCCGCTGTACGACACCAGCTACGCCACCCGCCTGCGGGTGGCCAAAGAGCTGATTCCGGAGTCCATCGCCCTTACCGTCAGCGTGCTGACCAAGGGCGCCAACACCTTCTACGGCCAGGGTGGCCTGTAAGGTGCGCGCGATCATCCAGCGCAGTTTGCTGGTACTGGGGCTGACCGGCATCTGCCTGTCAGCCCTGGGCAGCCAGGACATGCGCATCAACGGTGAACGCCTGCCCGGCAAAAGCATCGGCCTGCTGGAGCAGGCCATGACCCGGGTCAAATTCAATACCGACCGGCGCCTGCTGCGCACAGGCCTGGCGGAAAACCACCTGCTGGCCCGCGAAGTGGAAGCCGAGCTGAGCAGCAAATACCGCAGCGATCTGGATGCCCTGGTCGAGCGCGAGGCGGCCAACCTGATCGAGCAGGTCTACGGCCACCAGTTCGACCACGATGTACGGCCCTTCCTGCGCCAACCACAAGCGCTGAGCAGTGCGCGCCTGCGCCAGGTGCTGACTACGCAAACCCAGGGCGTGTTGCTCGATAGCCTGCAATTGAGCCCCCAACAACAGGCCGACGCCGCGCAGGTGCAACTGATCAGCTGGCAGTTCCCCGGCCAGTCTGAACAAAGTCTGAACCTGCTGGAGCTGTATCAAGGCGACAACGTGCAAGGCCGAGTGGAGCTGCAACAGGGCAATCTGCCGTACCTGGCCGAACAGGTGCATCAGCGAGCGCTGCGCGACTACCTCTGGTATCAGCTTGAGCAAAAAGGTTTTAGCGCCGACGAACAAGCCGGCATCCGCCAGCTGGTGCGCGACAAACTCGTCCGCCACAAGTACCTGCATCAGCTTGGCCTGCACAACGACTTCCACCATGAAACCGCCAGCCTGCGTGAGCGCGCCAGCCGGATCAGCGATGCGGATGCCGAGGCTTACTACCAACGCAACCTGCAGCTCTACCTGAACGTTGCTCAGGTACAGGCCAGCCATATCCGCCTGGCTGACCAGGCCAGTGCCGACCGGGTGTATGCCGAACTGCAAAAGGGCCTGAGCTTCGACGACGCCGTGCAGCGCTACTCACTGGCGGAAACCAAGAGCCACACGCCTCCCGGCGACCTCGGCCTGATTCGCCCGCAGGATGCGCAACTGGATTTTCTGCGCAAGACCGCCCTGCTGCAGAAGGCGAACAGCATTTCCCAGCCGATGCTGATCGACGGCGCGTTCGAGATCGTACAGGTGCGCAGCCGTGAGGATCGGCAACTGCCGCTGAGCGATCCGAGCGTGCGTTATGAGGTCAACCAGGCCGTCGCCAAGGAGCAGCTGACTAAAGCCTTCCAGGCCCGCGTCGACGCTCTGCTGGCCAATGCCAAGGTAGAAGGGCTATGAAGGCCTGGCTCGGCATCGGCCTGCTCGGGGTGATCACGGCGGTGACCATCGTAGTTGTGCGTACGCCTCAGGCCGACACCGCGCCAGCCGTTGCGCCCCAAACGGCAACGCCACCTAGCACACCCATTCACTTGCCAGATATACCCGCCGCGCTGCCGACACAGCAGCCAGCAGCAATCCCGGCGCCTGCTGAAAAACCTGTGGAAGAATCGCCCAGCGAACCGCAACTGAATGCCCAGGAAGCGCAAATGCTGATCCAGCTAATGGCAGACCAAGGCGACCCTCGCAGCCCAGCCCTGGGCCAACTCAAACCCCGCCAACCCGCATCCGCCGCACAGCTGGCCGACCCAGCGCAGTACAACGCCTTCGAAGAACAACAAACCCGCGACCAGATCATGGCCTACGCCAGCGGCATCCAGCAGATCCCCGCCATCCGCGACCGCATCGAACAAGCCGCGCAATCCGGCGAACGCAGCCAAACCGAACTCGACGAAGCCCGCGCCGCACTGGAGCAGCTGGAAATGCTGCAGAACAAACTGCAGAGGGAAAGGCCGGAGTTGTTGCTGGAGGAGGATTAGTTACAGAACACAGACGCTGCGACAACTAGTACGCAACGACGCTACGACCCACACCGCAACCTTGCTAAGACGCATCCGTATAGCTGGAGGCGCACGCTCACGCAATAACAGGTCAGGCGCTTATCTCAGGTGTTTCGGCAGCTTGCTCGGTAAACCTGATTTTGTAGTAGTCCAGCATGGTCTGGCCCTGGGCGTAGGCTTTGCGCACCTGGGCACTTTCCTTAAGCAGTGCCTCGCTGGGTTTGGCGTGTTGCTCGCTGGGCACAGGTTGCGACCAGTCCAGCACCGCCTGCGGGAAGACAGCCTTGGGGCGGCGGTTGACCCATTGGGCGATATGACACGGCAGGGTCCAGCCACTGCAAAACTGGATGACGAGAAAGCCGAAGGCATAGCGCGGCCACCAGTGCTCCTTGCGATAAACACCCCGGCACATATGAAAGTACGCCACCGTACCTTCCTGAAATTCCTCGTCGGACAGTACCGGTACCGGCAGCGCCGCAGGCCCCTCTTCCATATACACGCGAATGGCCTCCCACTCGCTGACCACCAGACCCAGGTTGCCGCCGGGGATGGTGACCCAGTAGACGTCGCCGGTGTCGGCATTGCGTAGACCGAGCATCAGGGCAAAGCTGGGCATCACGGCATACTGGGTGATGATCTGGCTAACCGAGACGCAGGCAATCACCTCTTCCCAAGGCACATAGACAGGAGTATCGCCACGGTACACCAGGGCTACTTCGCGGCGTTGGCGGTTAAAACGCACAGGGGAACGGGCGCTGATATTGCGGATAATACGGAACATGTTGTAAGCGGCTAGAGAGGCAATACAGCCAATAAAGCCCCATAAGTACCAATTTGGAAGTACCAACGTTATGAGAATTTCGAATATTGGGGCACCACTACGTAAATAATCATCAACCCCCAAGCCAAGGCCGGCGAGCAAGCAAAAAATCACAAGCGACATAACCGAGCCAATATAGGCGCGCACTGCAAACTCAACGCTGGCCTGCCCCGCCCCTACATCGAGAAAAACCTCATTGGCCTCCTGGTGTAATTGCTGGCCACTAAAGGCGGGCATACCGGTGGGTACCGGTTTGGGCGACAGGTAGAAGACTTCAGCGCCACCTTCTTGCTCGAAATCCCCGGTGCGGGGCAGGCGATCATATTTATTCTGAGGCATGCAGGTACTCCGGGGTGATATCAAGCCACTGCGGGGCGATGCGGGTCGGGCCAGCAGAGGGCGCACCCTTGATCGGCCCCGATGAGGCAGCAGGGCGCAGCGGTATTGCATAGTACAGGTGGGCGTCGCCCTGTTTGAGCGGTTTACTGGCCAGCTCCGGTTGCACTGCCAGGCGCAGGCGCAGTTGCGATTGCGGCCCCGCCCAGTCGGGCGATAGTTCCAGGGCCAGAGTCAGGGGGTTATCACTGAGTTGGCGTAGGGTATTGCGCACAATAGGCCCAACGTCCTGTGCCGGCCAGCCATGCTGATACTCCCACTCAGCGGTCAGGCGCAACGGATGCTGACGCAAACTGGCCTGGCTGACTCCCGGCAGGCTCAGCACCAGGCAGCGCACTTGTTCGCCATCTTGCGGGCGCTTGAGCAGGCCTTTATCGGTGATCGTGGGCCGCAGGGTGGCTTCGGCCAGATTCTGGGCATGGGTCGGCCAGTCCCATTCCTGGTTTTCCAGACCCCAGCAGCAACCCAGCATCCAGCGTTGCTGATCCTCCAGATTGTTGTAGTTGTACAGCGCTTCGCCGCCGAACTGCAGGGCCGTAGCGGCCAGGCCCCAGGGCGTCAGTCGGGCGGAAAAGCTCAAAAAGCGTACGCCGCGAGTCGCCCAAGCACTGCCCAGCGTCGCAACACGATGACCGGGCGCGGCACGTGAGGCCTCCATCATCAGGCCGCCGAACTCGGCAAATGCCTTGGCAGTAATTGCCGTATTTACGGCGGAGCTGCCGCTATCGCCAGCAAAAGCCATCAGCGCACCGGCCTGCTCGCCGGTGGTGCCGGTGCGCATGGCATCCAGCCATTTGTTCCAGTTGCTCCAGGAGGTACCGGCCGAACTCCACAAAGCCAGCGGAGAGATAACCACCCCCAGGCCCAGCCCCAGCTTGCCCAGCTTAACGGCGAACTGCATGCCGCCTTTGCCGCCGGAGCTAGCGATGATGGACTTGAAGGCTTTATCTACCAGGGCGATATGGGCGTTTTGGTAGACCGATAAAGCGGATGCAACAGGCGCAAAGAGTGCGCCCAATATCAGAAATAAATCCTTGAGTGTTCGATTTCCTTTCGTGCTATGCCACGCATCCAACGCATCCCCCAAATTCCGCAACTGCAGAGTCAGCGCCAACAATGGCAACGCACTACTTTTCAACGCCGCCGAATGGGCACCCGTCTCCCCATAAGCCCTCATTGGGCCGAGGCGTAGCCGGCGAATTTCTTCGTTGAGAAGGCTTTGCTGGGCCGGGTCAATTTTCAATTTGACGCCGATAAAACCGACCTGCACCGCACTGGTGGTGATCACACTATCTTGCAGTTGACTGACCAAGGTGGCGCGCTGCTGACGTACGGCGGCCAGTTGCTGGTTTAGCTGCTGCTTTTGCGACTTGGCAGTTTGCCGCTGGGCCTCGCTGAGGCTGCGGCGCTTGCTGTCGGTCTTGGCATGGTCGCGTAAGGTACGCAGCTGATCCTCGCCATGCATCAATTGGGTAAGGGTTGCCAGCCGGGACTTGAACAGTGCAGCGTCCTGCTCAGTGGCCAGTAGTAGATTGGCACCTTCGATCTTCAGTGCAGCCAGGTTGCTTAAGCGCAAAGCGCGGTTGCTATAGGTGCCGAGCTTATCCAGATGGGCTTTCAGGTCAGGGCTATTGAGTCTGCTCTGCACGCCTGTCAACCAATCCTGCAGGCGCAAGGCAATGGCCGGCGAATAGGCCGCGTTCACCGCCTGACTGACTGTATGGGCATTGGGGTTTAGGTTAAGGCTGTTGGTCCAGTGATTGCCCAGTAGGACACCAACTTCCTGCAAGCGCACCTGAGCATCTTCCATGCCGCCTTTCAGGTTGCGGGCATCGTCGAGCCATTTGGTCAGATCTCCCGACTTGTTCATCAGGAAATCCAAATCCAGGCGGCTGGCAAACGCCGGCAGGATGTAATACGGGTACTTGTGGAAATACTCGCTGACGGCTTTAAGGCTGTCCTCGGTGCGGCACATATCGCGCACACAGTTTTGCTCGGTGACCAGCGCGGCCATTAGTTGATCAGGCACCTGGGAATCAAAGTACCAGGCGCTGCGATGGTATTCGGCCTTGGTGAAGAGGCCGACGCGATCCTCGGTGATGCGATCAAGGCGGGCATTCCAGCGCTTGAGATGAGTGCGTTCTTTATCGAGGTATTGGCGCATTTCCTTATGGCGCACCAGGTCATGGATGCCGCGGGCACCCAGCCCCTTACCCTCGAGTGCCGCATGGGTATGGTCTTCGATGACTTCGATATCGTCTTCCAGCTCGTCATAGAGGTCATCGCCAAGCGCCGCCTCCATGGTTTTTTTCTTCACCGCTACATCCGCCCTGGCGGCTCGGGTCTTGTAGTCATACCCCCGGCCAGGATAGTGAGCGGTCGAAGGACTACCGCCCCCCATGCCCTTCAATGCATTGCGTGCATTGATGTAGTCATAGATGGTCTGCCGCTGGGCCAGTGTGGTTTTTTCGAACAGAGCTTCGCTGGTACCGGTGCCGCGGGCGGTCTTGTCGTTTACCACCATCAGAGTTTCGATGTAGCTGCCCACTACATACTTGAGATCGTTGCGCCCCTGCTCGACCCAGTTCTCGATCCAGTCGACAACAGTGTCCTGCTCCTGGGCGAGGTCACGCATAACCCCGATAGTGTCCTTGAACACCAGATAAAGATGGTCGTGTTCATAGGTGGCGAGCAGTTGTTTCTTGACCGCGCCGATGGCAGTTTTGCGGTACAGCGGTGCGTTTTCCCAGACGTAGTCTTCGCCCTCTTGGGGATTGGCATCAGCCGGCAGTGGTGTACTACCTGGTTGTTCAGCCACCTCGGCAAGCCACTTTTCTGCTTGCTTAGCAGTGAGCAAGTGGTCGCCGCCATCAGCACAGGTAGCCTTGGATAACTCGACCCGCTGCATAAAATGCTCGCGCTCCTTACGGCTTTTGAGCATCTGCGAGCACTTGAAGGCCGTCCATTGCACTTCGGAGAAGCTGACATGCAGCGTGCTGCCTCGCGCAAAGACCAGGCTATTTTCCGCCGATTTGCCCTGGCGTTGGTCCTGGGCGGCCTCTTTGCCCTGCCAGACGAACTTGGTCACGTTACCTTGTTCGACGCGGTACTCATGCAGGTAGCCGGTTTCGTTGTCGATCACATACAACCAGCCGTCGCGCAGCAAGCGGATGCCCAATGGCCGCGATTTGAGTTTGTAAGGCAAGCTCAACTCCGCCGCCGGGTCGAGCCGCTCAACCAGGCCATAGCGCAAAGGCAGTAGCTGCACCTTGTTTTTCATCAGCGGGCAGGCACCGACGGGAATCTTGACGTCACTCTTGGCCTTGTCGACGTGGTTTGGGTTACTGCGGGTCATGTGGAGATCCTTTCCGCTGACTGGGCGCGGGCGTATGCCATATCCGCAGCCTGTTCAATACGCTGGGTGGGTGTTAGCGACGAGGGCTGGCCTACCAATGCGGCGATGTCACCGTGAGCGCTCAGCGCGTCGGCCCCTAGTAGGCCGAAGATATTGGCGTAAAGCGTTATGTCGTGTTCGCTGTGGAAGCCTTGGGCATAGGCCTGTTCCGCCAGCGACCGTAAATGCTGCCACCGTTCAGGCTGGCTCAGTGCATGCTGATAGCCAGGAAAGTAGTCGCGCATATGTTCGTCGAGCCGGATGAGGGTGCCGCGAAAAGACACATCGCCGAGCATTTCCAGTTGGGACTCTGACAACTGGTAGGGGCGATCATGGCGGGCACCGTCTGTCAAGCCGGTGCCTTGATGCTGGTACCAACAGTCCTGAATCCGGTCTGCGGCAACGACATGCTCGATAGGGCCAAATAGGGTTACGTCGTTATCCCGCGCAGATTGCCCGAGTAACGCATGAACGACTGCCGGGTCAGCCAACCGTAGCAGCATGTCTTCACCCAACGGGTGACGTACGCTGACCAGCCAGCGCAAGTGATTCAGCAACTCAGCCCGGCTGGCACGTGTGAACAGCAGGTAACCCCACTCGTCATGACTGTTTTCAACAAAGGCGACAAGTGCCGGATCCTGCGGCCCGGTCAGGCGAACCAGGCAGGGGGAAACATCGCTCAGCTCAGCCCACGGGGTATCCAGGTACAGCACGTCGAAGTCAGGCGACTCAGACCACTGATATAGACGTTGCGGCAGTGCCTCGACACTGAGGCCGTCCAATAGTAGGTATGCGGGAGCGTTCCAGGGCAAGACTGAAGGCAGTTGGCGTAGATCGTTAGTCGACATCTGCGGGCTCCAGCTTTGCGGCTTCACAGATCACACAGAGTGGCTGCTTACGCATCAGCGCTTGGCGCTGCGCCTGAATCAACAACTCGCCCGCCTTATCCGCATCCGCCGGCTTGACCTTACCCGGCAGAATCGGCGCTGCCCCAGAACCACTCCCCGGCGCGCCGCCGGAGTTGAATTTGATAATCGGGCCGACCATGGTGATGCCGCTGGCGTCGAGTTTGATAAAGCTGCCGGCAGCTTTGAAAGTCAGTTCGCTGCCGGCTTCGAGCACGACTTTCTGGCCGCTGGACAGGTGGATCTCTTGGCCTGCGTTGATAAATTGGCCGGTGCCGATTTTGATGTGCTGGTTGTTGCCGACGGTGAGGTGGTCGTTGGCTTTGATCTCGCTTTTGCGGTCGGCATGGGTGGTGCGGTGTTCCTCGGCTTTGAATTCGCTGTAGCTGTTGGCTTCGACGGTGTCGTGGCGTTCGTTGCCGATGCGGATTTTCTGGTCGTGCTCGATGTTTTCATCCCAGTCGCGCTCGGCGTGGATGTAGATCTGTTCGGCGCCCTTTTTGTCTTCGATACGCAGCTCGTTATAGCCGCCACCGCCGGGGCTGCTGAGGGTCTTGAACAGGCTGCGGGTTTTGTTCGCAGGCAGGGCGTAGGGCACCACGTGTTCGGCGTGGTACAGGCAGCCGGTGACCAGCGGTTGATCGGGGTCGCCTTCGAGGAAGGTGACCAGCACCTCCATGCCCACGCGGGGGATGGCGATGCCGCCGTAGCGGTCGCCGGCCCAGCTTGAACTTACGCGCAGCCAGCAGCTGGTTTTGTCGTCGGCTTGGCCTTCACGGTCCCAAAAGAATTGCACCTTGATCCGGCCGTACTCGTCGCAGTGAATCTCTTCACCCGCAGGCCCGGTGACCACCGCGCTTTGGCTGCCGAGGATGCGCGGTTTCGGGTGATTGAGCGGCGAGCGATACAGCACGGTCCAGGGCGTAGCGGTAAAGCGGTTGCGGTAGCCCTGCTGGAAGCCATCACTGGCTTCGGTATGACTAGTCACCGACTCTTCCAGCACCTGCGGCTGCTTACCCTCGTGGTGGATCTCCGTGAGTAGCCAGAGGTCGTTCCAGCTGGCGCGCGGGTGCTCGGTCAGTGCCAGGAAGTGGCCGCTGACCAGTAGCGGCTGATCGCCGTCGCCTTGCGCCAGTTCGAAGTCGTGGCGGTGGCGTTCGAGGATGCGCTGGCTAAGGTGTTTGCCGCGCTCGCGGTCGACAAAACGGCCGGGGTAATCGTAATCCTCAAGGTCGGGTTTGAACGCGCTCTTGGCGTCCGCTTCCATCAGCAACTTGGGCTTTTCAAAGTCGTAGTCGCGGCGGGTCACCCGGCTCGAACGGGTTTCCACGCGCACGCCGAAGCGCTTGATTACCGGCTTGTCAGCGACCAGGCCGCTGTCTTGTTGATAGGCCGTTGGCGAGAGTTTTGGGAAGGCCGTTTGGTCGTCGCCGAAGACCAATACATGGCCTTGTTCGCTGTGCTGGAAGTGGTAGTGGATACCCTCTTCCTCGCACAGGCGCTGGACAAAGTGCAGATCGGATTCGTCGTACTGCACGCAGTACTCGCGCTCGGGGTAGATCGAGCCGAGTTGGAATTGGTAGGCGTTGGCCTGAATGCCGTGCTCTTGCAGCACTTGGCTGATGATCTTCTCCACCGTCAGGTGCTGGAAGATGCGTTGGTTGGTGCGGTGTGCCAGGTACGCCAGTTGCGGGCGCAAGGTCACGTGGTAGCGGGTCAGGCGTTTACCGGATTCGCCCTGGGCGACGCGGTAAATCTGCCCGTGAATGCCGTGGCCGGCCTGATCGAACGCAAGAAAAGCAGCCTGATGCAGCAGGCTTTCCAGATCTAGGTCAGGACGTTCGCAGACCAGTTCCAGTTCGAACTCGAAGGGCTGACTGATCGCCTCGCGACCGGTGAATTCGAGCACCTGCAGGTCGTGGTTTACACCTTCGATCGTCAGGCTGAAATGAGTCTGGTTGGCGGGGGCGAACATTCGTTGTTCCTCTCGTTTCGTTCCATGAATCAAACCACTGCGCATTTCTAACTCAGGCCTGGCCTGGCAGCCGTGCCTGTTCGCGATTTTGCGCGATGCCTGGCAGCGTTTGGCGACGCAGGTCTCACTAGAAACGCAGCGGCCAGGACAAGCCTGGCCGAAGCGGTATTACGCGAACTCAGCCAATGCTTAGGCGGAGATCGGGGTACGCCAGTCGTCGGAGCCGGAAGTGCCGGAGACTTCGTGGGTCCAGACGATTTTGCGGTAGGTGAAGTACACGTCTTCGAGGTGGGTGAAGTGAGCCATGTTCGGATCCTGGCAGTTCGGCATACGCGACTGCACGTCAACGATCACCGCATCCTCCAGCTCGATGGTGAAGTAGTGCTCTTGAGTACCGGTGGAGGAAGTGCGGTACCACTCCAGACGGCACTTGGACAGACGCTCACCGGAGGTCAGGGAGTTAAAGATCAGTGGCGAGGATTTGTCGAAGACTTTGGTGATCATCAGCGGCTTGTGGACGCGCTGGCCAGTCGGCTGACCGGACTGCGGATCACGCGGGATGATGACCTGGTGGTTGAAGGCTTGAACCAGGATCTGGTCTTCATGACCTTCCTGGAAGATGTTACCGACGGAATCTTCGGTGAAGGTGCCTGCAGTGATCAGGCCTTGTTTGGTGCCTTCGAGGGACAGATACGCGGGTGTTGGCATGAGTGCTTTCCTTGCCTTGGGTCATGGATCTGCAGTGATCCGGGAACTCCCCCTATAGCGACAAGCATGCCAATTAAATAAATACCTTATAAATGAATGACTTGAAGTTAGCGAGAACGCACATCTCAAGCCGTTGTGCGCCAGTTCACTGAAAGCTGAGCAAGTTGTTGCGCAAGGCTGCGCAGGTTTCTGCGCAGCTGGCTCAAAGCCATTGGCTACAAGGCCTGCAGCCTGATACCCACAGACTTATCAACAACCCGCTGCGCAATAAGCTGCGCAGCGGGTGGGCGCGTCAGGCTGGCTTAAGCCGTCGCGCTGGAACGCCGGCGACGCTGCAACCAGACCACCAGGGCGAACAGCAGGAAGCCAGGAATCCACATCAGTTCCTTGGTCCAGCGATCCGTTGGCGCGCGGACGGTGAGGATTTGCTGATCGAACTCCAGGCCAGCTTCGGCTGCCGGGCTGCCGAAGGTGACGCTGTCGACCAGCACCTTGCCGCCCTCTTCATAGGTCAGCAGGCCGAGCTTCTCCAGGCGTTCTTCACCAGTAGCACCTTCCGGCACGGGCAGCAGCAGGCTGAACTCGCGGGCATCGCCCACTGCATCCTCACCTTTGATACGCAGACGCAACTGGCTGCCATCGGCCACATCACCCAGGGCCTGGGCCAGCTGTGCCGGCGGGATGTCGCGGTAAGGGTCGTGCACGATGTCCATCCAGAAGCCCGGACGGAACAGGGTGAAGGCAACCAGCAACAGCAGCAGGTTCTCGTACCAGCGGCTGCGCACCAGGAAGTAACCCTGGCTGCCGGCGGCGAAGATCAGCATGGCGACGGTGGCGATGATAAAGATCAGCACGCCATGCCAGAAATCCACGTCGATCAGCAGCAGGTCAGTGTTGAAGATAAACAGGAACGGCAGCACCGCCGTACGCATGCTGTAGTAGAACGCCTGAATCCCGGTCTTGATCGGATCGCCCTTGGACACCGCAGCAGCGGCGAATGAGGCCAACCCAACCGGCGGCGTCACGTCGGCCATGATGCCGAAGTAGAAGACGAACAGATGCACCGCGATCAGCGGCACGATCAAGCCGTTCTGCTGGCCAAGGGTGACGATCACCGGCACCAGCAGGCTGGATACCACGATGTAGTTGGCAGTGGTCGGCAAGCCCATGCCCAGCACCAGGCTAAAGATCGCCGTCAGCACCAGCATCAGTAGCAGATTGCCCATCGACAGCAGTTCGACCAGATCGGCCAGCACCAGACCAACCCCGGTTTGCGACACCGCGCCGACGATAATGCCTGCAGCCGCTGTGGCAATACCGATACCGATCATATTACGCGCGCCTGCAATCAGGCCTTCACGCAGGTCGATCACGCCATCCATAAACGAGCCGTGGGCATGCGTGCCATCGGTGCGCAGCCAGCTCAGCAGTGGACGCTGAGTCAGCAGGATAATCACCAGCATGACGCTGCCCCAGAAGGCCGACAGGCCGGGGGACAGGCGCTCAATCATCAAGCACCAGACCAGCACCACTACCGGCAGCAGAAAGTGCAAGCCGGAGAGCAGTACGGCGCGGGTTTGCGGCAGCTTATCGAGCGGCGCATCCGGGTCTTCGGCAGGCAGCACCGGCACACTGGCGGCGATTTTCAGCAGGCCCAGGTAGATCAGCGCCAGCAGCGCGCCGATACCCGGCAGGGCGTATTCACCCAGCGCCGGCTTGAGCCAGCCAAGGCCGTAATACACCGCCAGTGATAGGCCGCTGATCAGCGCCGCACCAAAGGCGAAGCCGGTCAGGCGGCGCAGCCAGGGCTTGGGCTGATGCCCGCCCACCGGTTGCAGGCCGAGCTTCAGCGCTTCCAGATGGACGATATACAGCAGCGCGATATAGGAAATCGCTGCCGGCAGGAAGGCGTGCTTGATAATCTCGACATAGGGCATGCCGATGTACTCGACCATCAGAAAGGCCGCTGCGCCCATCACCGGTGGCATGATCTGGCCATTCACCGACGACGCCACTTCCACCGCGCCGGCCTTCTCGGCCGAGAAGCCAGTGCGCTTCATCATCGGAATGGTGAAGGTGCCGGTGGTCACTACGTTGGCAATCGACGAGCCGGAAATCAGCCCGGTCAAGCCGGACGCAACCACTGCGGCCTTGGCTGGGCCACCACGGAAGTGGCCGAGCATGCTGAAGGCCAGCTGAATAAAGTAATGCCCCGCGCCAGCGCGCTCGAGCAAGGCGCCGAACAGCACGAAGAGAAACACGAAGCTAGTGGATACGCCGAGGGCGATGCCGAACACCCCTTCGGTGGTGATCCACTGGTGGTTGGCCATGGCATTGAAGCTGACCCCACGGTGCGCCAGCATCCCCGGCATATACGGCCCAGCCAGGCTGTAGACGAGAAACAGCAGGGCGATGATCGCCAGTGGCGGGCCGAGCACTCGGCGGGTGGCTTCCAGCAGCAACGGGATGCCGATGCAGGCGGTCAGCATGTCCGCCGTGGTCAGGCTGCCCGGACGTAAAGCCAGCTGCTGGTAGAAGATAAACAGGTAGGCGGCGCTGGCTGCAGCGACCAGGCCCAGGGCGATATCCAGCAGCGGCACGCGATCACGCGGCGACTTGCGAAAGGCCGGGTAGGCGAGAAACGCCAACAACAGGGCAAACGCCAGGTGGATAGCACGGGTTTCGGTGTCGTTGAACACGCCAATACCGAACACAAACGGCAGCGGCGAAGCGATCCACAGTTGAAACAGCGACCAGAGCAGAGCCAGGCCGGTGATCACCTGCGCCATGGCCCCCAGCGGGGTGCGCGCACCGACATCCTGGGCAATCAGTTCTTCGGTGGACAGTTGCTTGTCATGCATGGGTTGAACCTGCATTCGAGAGTACGGAAAACGGCAAAACCCGCAGCCTTGCAGCTGCGGGTTTGCTTATCTAGAGACACTAGCCCGTTTGAGCGGGCAGCGTGGGCTGCTTACAGCCAGCCGCGCTCTTTGTAATAACGCACTGCGCCTTCGTGCAGCGGAGCGCTGAGGCCGACTTTGATCATGTCTGCTTCTTTCAGGTCGGCAAATGCAGGGTGCAGACGCTTGAAGCGATCAATGTTGTCGAAGACCGACTTAACCAGCTGGTAAACCACTTCCGGGCTGGCCTTGGCCGAGGTGGAAAGCACCGCTTTGCCGCCGATCGACGGGGTTGGCGCGTCGTTGCCCTTGTACACGCCGCCTGGGATATCGGCCTTGGTGTAGTAGCTCTTCGCAGCCAGCAGCTTGTCGATTTCCGCACCGGTCACCGGCACCAGCACAGCGTCGGTGGTGGTGGTGGCTTCCTGGATGGCACCGTTAGGGTGGCCAACGAAGTAGGTCATCGCGTCGATATTGTTGTCGCCCAGGGCAGACGCCTGCTCGGCTGGCTTCAACTCGGCGGCCAGGGAGAACGCGGAGCGATCCCAGCCCTTGACCTGCATGATCTCTTCCAGGGTGTCGCGCTGACCGGAACCTGGGTTGCCGATGTTTACGCGCTTGCCTTTGAGGTCATCGAAGCTGGCGATATTGGCATCACGGCGGGCGAGGATGGTGAACACCTCACTCTGCAGCGAGAACACCGCACGGATGTCCTCCATGGCGCCTTCTTTCTCGAACGGCGCAACGCCCTTCATGGCCTTGAACTGGTGGTCCGACTGCATGATGCCGAAATTGAATTCGCCACTGCGGATGCCGTTGACGTTGGCCACGCCGCCGCCACTGGCTGGGGCGTTGCACTTGATGCCGTGTTCAGCAGCACCGCGATTGAGGAAGCGGCAGATCGATTGACCGGCAACGTAATAAACGCCGGTTTGACCACCGGTGCCGATGGTGACGAATTTCTCTTCGGCCTGTACGGCGCTGCTCAGGGTGATACCTGCGAGTGCAGCCGACAGGGCCCATGCCAGGGATTTACCTTTCATGGGAGTTCTCCTTTTCTGTTTATTTTTGAACCGATCGCACCTTTTGAGTGCGTCCGGAGGACAAGAGTCTAACCGCTCAGCCACAGGTTGCACGGAGTAATACCGGCGCCCCTGGTAACCAAGTGTTAGAGAGGGTCTGTTGCCGTTTCGTTCGCTGCGGCGCGAATGGAACAGACTCTAGACGTCTTAACGCTACCTTCAAGCCACAGCTTTGGGCAGAATCAGGCCATGCCCAAGCACACACTCGACTCGCAACACACCTCAGTCAGCGCCAGCATCACCCTCGCGGTGCTGCATGCTGCCAGTCGCCTGGGCGTTGATCGCGCCCAACTAATGAGCGCCTGCGAGCTGCACGACAGCCAACTCAGCGACCCCGATGCACGCGTACCTTTCGCCACTCAGGAACAGCTGTGGCAACACCTCAGCCGTATCGAACATGCCGAACCGGGCCTGGCCCTGGGCTGCAACCTCGCCCCCGGCCCGTTCAGCGTGCTCGGTTACCTGTTGCAGAGTAGCCCGACCCTGGGCGACGCGCTGGCCGCCGGGCTGCGCTATCAGCGCCTAGTCGGCGAGGGCGGCGAGGTGCAATTGCGTGAACAGGGCGAGGAGCTGCAGCTGCTCTATCGCCCGCTGCATCCCGAACTGCCGGCCACCCGCACCCGCGTACTGGCGCTAATGGCCTGCTGGGTACAAATGCTCCATCCGCTGCTGGATAACTGGCAGTTGCTGCGTACGCAGTTTGTTCACCCAGAGCCGCCGACGCTCGACAGCTACCGCGACACCTTCGCCTGCCCGCTGCAGTTTGCCGCCAGTGATTACGGCATCGTCCTGCCGCGCAGCCTGGCCCGCGCGCCGCTGATCCAGGCCAACCCGCCACTGCAGAACCTGCTGCGCCAGCATGCCGAAGCCCTGCTCGCCCGCCTGCCCAGCGAAGGACTGAGCGCCCGCGTGGTGGCCCTGCTCGGTGAGCAGCTGGCGCGCGGCGAACCGGACCGCAGCGAACTGGCGCGCCATCTGCACCTCAGTGAACGCACCCTGCAGCGGCGCCTGGCCGATGAAGGCTGCAACTACCAGCAACTGCTTAACGACACCCGCCAGCAACTGGCCGAACAACACCTCAGCACCGGCGACTTACCCGCCGCAGAAATCGCCCTGCTGCTGGGCTATTCGGAACCCAGCGTATTTTTCCGCGCGTTTCGCCAATGGACTGGGTTAACGCCGGGTGAATATCGGGCGCGGCAGAAAGCCGCCGCAATGAGTGGGAGTGACTAAATCCCCTGCGCCCGTAAAAACGCCAGAAACGCTTCACGCGAGCTATAGCGTGGGCTAAAGCCGAAGTCCTGTTTCAGCCGGCGATTGCTTAGTACCGGGCGATAGCGCAGAAAATCCACCTGTTCCGGGCCGTAGGGGCTGAGGCCCAGGGGTTTGAGTACGCTTAGCGCGGTGCGAATCAACCAGGCCGGCAGGGCGCGGTAGGGTTTGCCCAGCAGCTCGGCGATTTCCTTGAGCGATAGGGCGCCATCACCGGCCAGGTTGAAGATGCCGGCGCTCTGCTGGCGCAGGCCGCGGCAGATGATGTCCACCACATCCTGATCCCAGATAAACACGAAGCGGCTGTCGCTGCCGCGGATACCCAACACCGCCGGTTTCTTGAACAGCTCAGTGATCTGGTTGTTTACCTGTTTGCCGAGAATGGTGCCGGGGCGCAGCACCAGCTGCTTGAGTTGCGGGTGCTGCGCGCGCGCTTCGGCCAGCAGCAGCTCCACTTCACGTTTGTGCTTGGCGTAGGCGAAGTGGGCATGGCCGCGCAGCGGCTGATCCTCATCCAGCCATTCGGCATTCTGCGGGTCATAGCCATAGGCGGCGCCCGAGCTGGTGACGATCAACTGCTCGACGCCATGGGTCGCAGCCGCCTGAATAAGCGCCTGGGTGCCGCCCACATCGATGGCATGCAGCTGCGCCTCGCTCATACCCGGCGGCGGCGTGACCACCGAGGCCAGGTGAACAATCGCCTGCGGCTGCCAGGTGGCCACGCAGTCTTCCACGGCCGCGGGCTGGCTGATATCGAGCAGCACCGGTTCGATATTCAGCTTCATCCCCGCGCGGTTCTGCGGGCGAATATCGGCGGCAGTCAGCAGCCACTGCGGGTGCTGAACGGCCAGTTGGTTAAGCAGCTGCTGGCCGATATAGCCGGCTGCCCCCGTGATCAAGACGCGCATTTAACTCTCCATAACGCAGCGCAGCCCCGTGGTGCGCGGGCTGCGTTTGCATCGACTGTGTTTGCCCATTGCAGGCTATCCAGCGGATTGCGGGGAGGCAGTGGCAAGGCTGGCCAAACAGCGTTGCCAAAGGCGACAGATGCGTGTGCCCTGGCCGGCTGGGCGCGCTATGCTCTGCGCCCCGCCATTCGCCCAGGTATGCCGCCATGAGCCAAGCCGAACAGAATCTGCGTATCGACTACATCGAGTTCGCCGCCGTCGACCTGCCGGCGCTCAAGCAGTTCTATGAACAGGTCTTCGGCTGGTGCTTTACCGACTACGGCCCGCACTACAGCAGCTTTACCGACGGGCGCATGACGGGTGGTTTTACCACCGATAGCGCAGCGGGCGCCGGGCCGCTAGTGGTGATCTACGCCACTGACCTGGAGGCCGTTTGCGCCCAGGTAGCGGCTGCGGGCGGGCAGATCACCCAGGAAATTTTCAGCTTCCCCGGTGGGCGCCGCTTCGAGTTTCGCGACCCAAGTGGTAACCGCCTGGCCGTCTGGTCGGAATAACCGAGTTCAATTTATGCCTGCGTGGAAAAACCTGATCTTCAAGCTGGTGGCGCTGATCCAGCGTAACCCCGGGATGGTCGCGATCTTTGGCTTTGCCTCGGGCTTGGCGAGCTTTCTGCTGGTCGAGCGGCATGCCGAACTGGCGCAGGTGTTGGCGCTGGTGATGCTGATCAGCTGGTTGTGGCTGATTCTGGAAAACATCCTGCGCGAGCGCATCGCCAAGTGGTTCGGCTTCGAGCTGCCGCCGCCCCTGCTGCGCTATGCCACGCAGATGATCCACCAGGAGAGCCTGTTCTTCGTTCTGCCGTTCTTCTTTATCACCACCACCTGGAACAGCGGCCAGCTGCTGTTCAGCGGCCTGCTGGCCAGTGCTGCGCTGATCTCGATCATCGACCCGCTGTACTACCGCTGGCTGGCGCCCAAACGCTGGCTGTTTCTCGCCTATCACACCCTGGCGCTGTTCGCCGTGCTGCTCACGGCGCTGCCGATTATCTTCAAACTAACCACGCCGCAGAGCTATCAGCTGGCACTGGCGGCGGCGGTGGTGCTGTCGTTTCCGTCGCTGTTCACCATCATCACCGTACAACGCTGGTGGCGTGGCCTGCTGCTGGTCGGCCTGACCCTGGCCATTGGTGCAGCTGGCTGGCTGGCGCGCACCTGGGTGCCGCCGGCAACCTTGTGGCTGACTGAGGTGGCGGTAACCAACGAATTCGATAACCAGAACCGCGCGCCGGGCGAGAGCATCAAGGAATTGAGCGTGGCGCAACTGCGCAGCCAGGGCCTGTTCGCCTATACCTCGATCAGTGCCCCGCGCGGGCTGAATGAGCGGATTTATCACGTCTGGCGCCGCGATGGCGGCGAAGTCGAGCGCATTGCCCTGGATATTCAAGGCGGGCGCAAGGAAGGCTACCGCGCCTGGACCCACAAGCAGAACTTCCCCGCCGACGCCGTAGGCCGCTGGCAAGTGCAGGTGCTGACCGAAGCCGGGCAGATGATCGGTGTGCTGCGGTTTAAGGTCGTCGAATAACCACCGATAAATCTATTTGAGCGTCGTAGCACGGATGCAATCCGGGCTACAGGGTTGCAGTGGCTTTAGCCGAAGAACCAGTAGCAAACGAAGATAGCCGCCACCACCCCGGCAAACTCGGCCAGCAGCGCGCAGCCCACCGCATGGCGCACGCGCTGGATACCCACCGCGCCGAAATACACCGCCAGTACATAGAAGGTGGTTTCCGTGCTGCCCTGGATGGTCGCGGCCACCAGTGCGGCAAAGCTGTCGACGCCCTGGGTCTGCATGGTTTCGATCAGCATGGCGCGCGCCGCGCTGCCGGAGAAGGGTTTAACTAGCGCGGTGGGCAGCGCTTCGACAAAGCGCGTATCCCAGCCGATCGTCTCGACCAGCCAGCGAATGCCATCAAGGCCGAATTCCAGCGCACCGGACGCACGCAGTACGCCAATCGCGCAAAGCATCGCCACCAGGTAGGGCAGCAGGCTCTTGGCCACGTCGAAGCCTTCTTTCGCGCCTTCGACAAACTCTTCGTACACCGCCACCTTCTTCAGCGCGCCAAGCAGTAGAAACAGCATGATGATGCCGAACAGGGTGAGGTTACCGGCGAGCGACGACAGGGCCGCCAGCGCCGTGGCGGACATGGTCGCCAGTACCGCCATAAAGCTGCCGAGCAGCAGCGCGCCGGGGATCAGGTACGCCAGCACCACCGGGTCCCACAGGCGCAGGCGCTGCATCAGCGCTACCGACAGCAGGCCGACCAGGGTCGAAGCGCTGGTGGCCAGCAGGATCGGCAGAAACACCAGAGTCGGATCGGGGGCGCCTTGCTGGGCGCGGTACATAAAGATGGTCACCGGCAGGAGAGTCAATGACGAGGCGTTAAGCACCAGAAATAGAATCTGCGCATTGCTCGCCGTGGTGCTGCTGGGGTTGAGGGTCTGCAGGGAGCGCATGGCTTTGAGGCCAATCGGCGTGGCGGCGTTGTCCAGGCCCAGGCCATTGGCGGCGAAGTTCATGGTGATCAGGCCGAGGGCCGGATGGCCGCGCGGCACTTCCGGCATCAGCCGCGCAAACAGTGGGCCGAGCATGCGCGCCAGGGCGTCGACCAGGCCGGCTTTTTCAGCGATACGCAGCAGGCCGAGCCACAGGGTCAGGGTGCCGAACAGCAGCACCATAATCTCGACCGACAGCTTGGCCATGGCAAACAGGCTTTCGACCATGGCAGCGAATACCGCCGGGTCGTCGCCGACCAACCAGCGCGACAGGCCGGCAATTGCCGCCACCACGAAAAACCCCAGCCACAGCCAATTGAGCATGCCGTCTCTCCCCCAGATCAATGGGCGGGATGATAGCGCGGCTTAGTGAAGCTGGGGTGGGGTTAACCGGTATGGCTCGCTTGAGCCGCGAGCCATACAACCACTAGTACCAGTTGGGGTCGCTTTTCAGCTGCTCTTGCAGCAACTGCTGAGTCGCTTCATCCGGTTCGCCGAGCCAGCGCAGGGTGGCGTGCTGGCTGGGTGCCTTGTCCGTCGGCAGACCGTCGGGCAGTTGCACATAGAGTGCGTAGGCGTCGTCCTTGTCCCAGCTGAAGGCCACGTAAAGGCGCTGATTGAAGCAGTTGTGCTCTTCACACAGCTGGCCGACCAGGTACTTGTCGCCGTCGTCATCCAGGCCCTGCATGGGGCTGGCGATGCCGCTGAGGTTCATCACCCACTCGGGCAGACGGCTTTCCTCTTCCACCAGCTCCTGCCAGCTTTGTTGATAAGCCGGGTCACTGGCGAGCAGTTCGTTGAGGCGGAATTGGCCATCGGTGTCCGCGGCCAAAGCCGCCGCACTGCCGCCCAGCAACAGGGCGGCAAGCAGCGTCTTGATGGTCATGGCGGCTCCTCTATCCACGTGGGCGGCGGCCCATGATGAACGAGACGATAAACATCACCAGAAACACCACGAAGAGAATTTTCGCGATACCCGTGGCGGTGCCAGCGATACCACCGAAGCCCAGGACTGCAGCGATGATGGCGATAATCAGAAAGGTAATGGCCCAACTCAGCATGGCGATACTCCTTGTTTACTCAGTGTGCGCCGTAGCGCGGTAAGACCCGGTGTGGCGCAAACCACACCGGACCGGGCTTACTGCATGGACTGTTTCAGGGTACGCATACGATCATGGTTGGCGCGCACTTTCGGCATTTCTGCGGTCAGCAGGGCCTGCACGTCCGGCTCGGCACTTTCCAGAGCATCCTCGAAGGCATGCAGGATGCGGTCTTCGGCTTCTTCCAGCTGCCCGACGTAGGTGGCTTCGGTGTCGCTGGCCAGGGTCGCCTTGGTATCGGCGTAGACCTGACGCAGCTTGCCGACAAAGGTACCGCCGCTGGCTGGTACTTCCTGGTTGGCGGCCACTTTCACCGACAGCGCGCGGATCAGCTCGCTCTTGCTCTGCGACATATCGCGGAACAGCACCTGCAGGCGCACGTCCTTCACTTCATCGTGGGCATGCTGGTAGAAGCGCTGGCCGTCACGGGTGATTTCGATCAGTTCGTTAAGTTGCTCTGCTTTATCAGTCATGGTGGATCTCCTGTGAGTTGTAGCGGCTGCCGAATTAACAAGGCAGCCTCAGACAACAGGCAGCGACCGGTATGGCCGCCGCCCGGATGAATTAGCTATCGATGCGCAAAGCATCGGCGTCCACGCCGCGCACGCCACGGATGTTGCGCGCGGTTTCAATCGCCAGTTGCTTCTCGGCGTTGCTCAGCACGGTGCCGCTGAGGCTGACCATGCCCTTCTGGGTGTCGACAGAAATATCCAGACCGTCGAGGTTGCGGCTGTAGATAAAGCTGGATTTCACCTTGCTGGTGATCCACGCATCGCTGATCACCGCAGCAGTGTCATCGGCGGCGTTTTGTGCCTTGGCAGCGGTGCTGTCGGTGGCGCTGACGCTCAGCTGGTTGTTCACTGAACGCACACCATCGGTGTTGGCCGCCAAACGACCAGCCAGTTCCTTGGCTTCGGCGGTCTGCGCGTTACCGGTCAGGCTGACTTTGCCGTTGTCCGCGTTAACGTTGATATCCAGACCTTCGGTATTGCTGTTCCACAGCAGCTTGGATTTCACCGTGGCTACCAAGGTCGCGTCGTCAAAACGCTGCGACAGGTTCGGCTCAGCGCTGGCCTTGGCTTCGAAGGCCGGGTCCAGAGTCAGCTGGTTGTCGACCGTCTTCACCCCTTCGATACCCAAGGCAATCTGCTCAGCCAGGTCACGCTCGACATCGGTTTCCACCTTACCGGTCAGCTTGGCGCTGCCGTTTTCCACATCCACGTCGATGGTGAAAGGGTTGAGGTGGCGGTTAAGGGCAAACGCGGTCCAGATCGAGCCTTCCTGGCGCGCCTCGCTCAGCTCGCGGCTGGCATCGCCCTCGGCAGCATAGGCAGCGAAAGGAGCCAGACCGATCAGGCCGGCGGTCGCAGTGGCCAGGGCCAGAGTTTTCAATTGATGCATGGCAGTTCCTCCAATGGATAACGATCAAGCAGACGGCCGTTTGTCGCCGTCGTCACCGATATATCGCAACTGCCATGCCAGCTTTGTTTATCGATATAAATCTATAAATATCAATAACTTAAAACAATTCACGAAAGTGCCAAGCTTGCAGCTTGCATGATCGGCGCAGAACGGCCGTGCAACTTGCACGACGCGCCGCGGACTAACCCTGTGCACGCAATGACTGCGTGCGGGATAAGAAGGAGATGGCTATGCACACAAGCACGGAAGAACACAGCCTTGGGCGCATTTTGCTGGTGGATGACGAAACCGCCATCCTGCGCACCTTCCGCTATTGCCTGGAAGATCAGGGTTATCAGGTGAGTACCGCGACCAGCGCGGCACAGGCCGATGCTCTGCTGCTACGCCAGGTTTTCGATCTGTGTTTTCTCGACCTGCGCCTGGGCGCGGACGATGGCCTGGACGTGCTGGCGCAGATGCGCCTGCAGGCACCCTGGATGCGTGTAGTGATCATCACCGCGCACTCGGCGGTGGACACTGCAGTGGATGCCATTCAGGCCGGCGCTGCGGATTATCTGGTCAAACCCTGCAGCCCGGAGCAACTGCGCCTGGCCGCCGCCAAACAGCTGGAAGCGCGCCAACTGGTCGAGCGCCTGGAACGCCTGGAAGGCTATGTGCGCAAGCCCGGTGATGGCCTCGACTCGCAGAGCCCGACGCTGATGGCGGTGCTGCAGACGGCCAAGCAGGTGGCCGACACCGACGCCAACATCCTGATTCTCGGCGAGTCCGGCACCGGCAAGGGCGAGCTGGCGCAGGCCATTCACCGCTGGAGCAAGCGCGCGAAGAAGTCCTGCATCACCATCAACTGCCCGTCGCTGAGCGCCGAGCTGATGGAGAGCGAGCTGTTCGGGCATAACCGCGGGGCCTTTACCGGCGCCAGCGAAAGCACCCTGGGGCGGGTCAACCAGGCCGATGGCGGCAGCCTGTTCCTCGATGAGATCGGCGACTTCCCCCTGGCCCTGCAGCCCAAACTGCTGCGTTTTATTCAGGACAAACAATACGAGCGCATCGGCGACCCGGTGACCCGCCAGGCCGATGTGCGGATTCTCGCGGCAACCAACCTCAACCTGGATGAAATGGTCCAGCAAGGGCGCTTCCGCGAGGACCTGCTGTATCGCCTCAACGTCATCACCCTGACCCTGCCGCCGTTGCGCGAGCGCCGCGAGGATATCCTCGACCTGGCCGAGCGCTTTCTGGCGCGCTTTGTCGTCGAGTACGCGCGACCGGCACGCAACTTCAGCGAGGAAGCGCGCGAGGCGCTGCTGACTTACGCCTGGCCGGGCAATATCCGCGAACTGCGCAACGTGATCGAACGCGCGAGCATTATCTGCAGCGAAGCACTGGTGCAGGTCAGTCACCTGGGGCTGAACGCCCAGGCCAGCCAATGTGCGCCGCAGATCGGTGACCAGCTGAGCCTGGAGGCCCTGGAAAAAGCCCATATCAGCGCCGTGATGGCCAACAGCGAAAGCCTCGACCAGGCGGCGAAAACCCTCGGCATCGATGCCTCGACGCTGTATCGCAAGCGCAAGCAGCTCAGCCTGTGAAGCTGCGCAGCCGGCTGTTTATCAGCAGCAGCGCGCTGCTGACCGTGGCCATAGTCGGGCTACTGCTGGGGATGTTCAGCGTGCTGCAGCTGACCCAGGTGCAGAGCCAGGCGATGACCCGCAATCTGCAGATCATCGATGCCAGCCTGGGCCTGCGGCAGGAGCTGGGCAAGCAGGTGATTCTGCTGCTCGCCGAAGACCTCGACCGCGAGGCCCTGAAAGTCTCCGATCAGCAGTTCAAGCTCTGGTTGCAGCGCGCCACTGAGAGCGCCACCGATGACAGCGACCGCCAGGCGATTGCCGAAATCGAGCGCGCCTACGGCAATTTCGATGACCTGCTGGCCAAACCGCTGACCGTACGCCGCGAGCTGCTCAGCAATGACAGCTTCGGCCGCGCCATCGAGGCCCTGCGGGACCGCATCAACGCGGTGCAAACGCGTTACGTCGACGCCGCAGCGCTTGAAGAAACCCGCGCACGAGAGCGCGCGTGGCTGATCGCCGGCCTGCTCGGGCTGATCTGCATGGCGGTGCTGGTGATCGGTTTTGTCACCGCGCACAACATCGCCCAACGCTTCGGCCGGCCCATTGAGGCGCTGGCGCGCGCCGCCGACCAGATCGGCAAGGGCGATTTCCAGGTCACTCTACCGCTGACCCCGGTGGCGGAAATGTCCGCCCTGAGCCAGCGTTTCGGCCTGATGGCCGAGGCCCTGCGCGAGTTCAAGAACAGTGATGTCGAGGCGCTGCAGGCCGGCCAGCAACGCCTGCAGGCGGTACTCGACAGCATTGACGACGGCCTGCTGATCTTCGATTGCGCCGCGCGCATCGAGCACATCAACCCGGTGGCGCAGCGCCAGCTGAACTGGGGTGACGAGCAGCTTGGGCAGAAACTGGACGTGGCCATGCAACGTCCCGACCTGGCGGAACAGCTGCACAAGGTGCTGCAAGGCGAAAGCCTGGACGAGGTGCTGGCTGATGTGCAGACCGAGGTCGACGGCGAGCAGCGTGTGCTGGCCTACAGCCTGTCCGGCGTTCACCACAGCGAAGGGCGGTTTATGTGCGCGGTGATGGTGCTGCGCGATGTCACCGAACAGCGCGCCTTCGAACGTGTGCGCAGCGAGTTCGTGCTGCGCGCCTCGCATGAGCTGCGCACACCGGTCACTGGCATGCTGATGGCGTTCTCGCTGCTGCAGGAGCGTCTGCAGTTCAGCGCCGAAACCCGCGAGGCCGATCTGCTGAATACCGTGGATGAGGAAATGCACCGCCTGCTGCGACTGATCAACGATTTGCTGAATTTTTCGCGCTACCAGAATGGCCTGCAGACCCTGGAACTCTCCGCCTGCGCCCTGGGCCCGCTGCTGCAACAGACCCAACAGCGCTTCAACGCCCAGGCCGCCGAGCTGCAGATCAGCCTGGCCTGCGAGGTGCACGGTGAACTACCCGAGGTGCAGATCGACCCACTGCAGATCGAGCGGGTGCTCGACAACCTGATCGGCAACGCCCTGCGCCACAGCCACCCCGGTGGGCATATCCGCCTGCAGGCACGGCAGCAGGATGATCGGGTGGTACTCAGCGTAGAAGACAACGGCGAAGGCATTCCCTATCGCCAGCAGACGCGGATTTTCGAGCCCTTCGTCCAGGTCAGCCGCAAGAAAGGCGGCGCCGGTCTGGGCCTGGCGCTGTGCAAGGAGATCGTCCAGCTGCACGGCGGGCAGATCGGCGTGCACTCACGTGCCGGCCAGGGTGCGCAGTTCTATGTGGCGCTGCCGATCTAGCCTCGGCAGCGTCAAATAGCAGGGCCTCAGACGTGGCTGGCTGCAGCGGAAGTAGCACTGCGCGGTCTCGCCGCTGCCGGCGCATGTTCGTCCTCAAGCACAATCGGCACTTCCTTACCGTCAGAGTCGAACAGCTTACCGTCCTTGAAGTAATCGCCCTCACTCAAGCCGGCCACATCCTGATAGCGCAGGGTGCGGTCGCTGGCAGCGACGAATACCGATTGCTGATCCGAGTTGCCGGTCTTGACGTGGTTGAACACTAGGTTGAGCAGAATCGCCATGATCGCTGCCGAGCTGATGCCCGAGTGGAAAATGGTTTCGAACCAGGCGGGGAAGTGGTGATAGAAGGTCGGTGCGGCAATCGGGATCATGCCGAAGCCGATTGATGTGGCAACGATAATCAGGTTCATGTTGTTGCGGTAATCGACCTTGGACAAAGTGCGAATACCGCTGGCCGCCACAGTGCCGAACAGCACCACACCGGCACCACCCAGCACCGCCGTTGGCACGGCTGCCACCAGACGACCCATCACCGGCAGCAGACCGAGGGTCACCAAAATCAGCCCGGCCGAGGCCACCACATAACGGCTCTTCACCCCGGTGACGGCAACCAGGCCGACGTTCTGGGCGAAGGCGCTTTGGGTGAACGAGCCGAAAATCGGCGCAAATACGCTGGAGATCATGTCCGCGCGCAGGCCATTGCCCAGGCGCTTGGAGTCGACCTTGGTTTCGATGATGTCACCGACCGCGAGGATGTCCGCCGAGGTTTCCACCAGGGTGACGATGATCACGATCAGCATCGAAATGATGGCCGCGACATGGAAGGTCGGCATACCGAAATGGAACGGGCTGGGCAGCGCCACCATCGGCCCCTCAGCCACCTTGGAAAAATCCGCCATGCCCAGGGCAACGGCCACCAGGGTGCCGATGATCATGGCCAGCAGGATCGACAGGCGCGAGATGCTCGAACTGCCCAGCTTGCTCAACAGCAGCACAGTCACCAGGGTCAACGCGGCCAGGCCGATATTGGCCATGCTGCCAAAATCCGCCGCCTCACTGTTGCCACCCATGGCCCAGCGCGCCGCCACCGGCATCAGGGTCAGACCGATGATGGTGATGACAATGCCGTTGACCAGCGGGGGAAAGAACTTGGTAATCCGCGAAAACACCGGGGTTATCAACAGCCCGATAATTGAAGCGGCAATCACAGCACCGAACACTGCCGGAAGACCGCCGGCACCATCGCTGCCGATGATCGCAATCATGGTTGCCACGCCCGCAAAAGACACGCCCTGCACCAGCGGCAATTGCGAGCCGAAGAACGGCAAACCAAGGGTTTGCAACAGGGTTGCCAGGCCGCCGGCAAACAGCGAGGCGGCGATCAGCAGGCCGATATCCGCCGGTGACAATCCCGCCGCCTGGCCAATGATCAGGGGCACCGCCACGATACCGCCATACATGGTCAGCACATGCTGCAGACCATAGGCGAGGTTGGCACCGATACCGAGGTTTTCGTCTTCCGGGCGCTGCGCGGACGACGGCGTAACAGGTGAAATCGTCATGCTGAGTTACTCGCTGTTGTTCTTGTACGAGCAATGTAGACAAACAAAAAGCTTCTTGGCTACAACTTTGTATACATTTTCAGATAAAAGAGCATCGCCAGAACGATTTCTGAATGAGCAGTCTACAAACGAACGCGTACACATAAAAAACCGCCGAAACAGACTCTGTTCCGGCGGTTGTTTATCAGCAGCGCTCCACGCCAGGCGTTTAGCGCATTTTGGCTAGCACCACCAGTAGCGCCGCAGTCTCGGCGTCCGGTTCACCGTCATAGCGGGCCGGGCGGTATTTCATCTGCAGGGCGGCGATCACGTTGCGCGTGGCCTGGTCCAGCTCGCCATGGCTAGGCACCACGTAGCCCTGACGCGCCAGTTGCTCCTGGAACCACTGCACGCTCGGCAGGCTGGCGCTGAACAACGCCTGCTCGCGCGCCACCTCGGCGGCATCCGGCCAGGCCATCAGGCCAGCATCGGCCAAGCGCTTCCAGGGGAACAGCGGGCCGGGGTCGACCTTGCGCTGCGGAGCGACATCACTGTGCGCCAGGATGCTGCCGAGCGGCAGCTGGTGGCGCTGCATGATGTCCTTGAGCAGCACGATCAGCGCATCGATCTGCTCCGGCGCAAAGGGCTGCCAGTAGCGGCCGTTGGGGGTGTCGTAGAAGCCCTGATTGACCAGCTCGATACCAATCGAAGTGCCATTGAGCCAGGTGCGCCCCTGCCACTGGCTGTCGCCGGCATGCCAGGCGCGGCGGTTTTCATCGACCAGGCGGTAGATGGTCGCGGGGGCTTCGCCGATCAGGTAATGGCTGCTCACCTCGGTCTCGGTCAGCAGTTGCAGCGAGCGCGCCATATCGGTGGAGGTGTAGTGCAGCACGATGTACTGCACGCGGCTGTTCTGTCCGCTGGCGGTATGGCTGTCGTCGATGCGTAAACCACTGCTGCAACCGGCCAGCAACAAAACCAGAAAACTTAGACACAGTACTTTCATGGGCTGATATGCAACACGCTTTGCAGGTTATCCAGCAGCATGTCGACGCTGAGCATGATCAACAGCATGCCCATCAGCCGCTCCACTGCGGTCAACCCGCGAGGTCCGAGAAAACGCTGCAGCAACGAGGCCTGCAACAGAATAAATGCGGTCGCCGCCCAGGCCAGCAACACGGCAGCGTAGAGTTCCCAGAGCGGCCCGTCGTGGGTATTGCGCAGGGTCATCAATACCGCGAGAGCGGAAGGCCCGGCCACCGCCGGGGTGGCCAATGGCACCAGCATCGGCTCGCCATCCGGCACATCACCCAACACCCCTTGCGGGCCGGGGAAGATCAGGCGCATGGCGATCACGAACAGGATGATACCGCCGGCAATCGCGGTTGCCTCCCGCGACAGGCCCAGAGCGCTGAGCACTTTGTCACCAAAGGTAAGAAACAGTAGCAAAAGCGCCAGGGCAAACACCAGCTCACGCGCGGCGACCCACAGGCGGCGCTTGGCCGGCACGTTCTTCAGCGCGGCGATAAAGATGGCGATATTGCCGAAGGGGTCAGTGACCAGAAAGATCAACGCGGCGATGCCGAAAATTTCCATAGCTACTCCTCAACAGATCGGCAGAGTTTAGTGTCTATCGACATAGAAAACGCCTTTGATCTGGCAGAAACGCCACGCCGGTCTGTTGCCTGGGCAAGGTGCGCCGGACGCTGCTAGACTAGAAATTTGTACAGACATGGATTTTTTGTACAGTTTTTGTATTGATTAGGAGATCAGCACAATGCGCGCACTGCTGTGGTTCAAACAGGATCTACGCCTTGATGACCACCCCGCCCTGCAGGCGGGCCTGACGGCCGAATACCTGCTGCCGGTGTATGTGCTGGACCCGACACTGCTCCAGCTCAACGAATTTGGCATGCGCCGCATGGGCGTACACCGCGCGCGCTTTTTGCTGGAAAGCCTGGTGGCGCTGGAAGGTGAGTTGCGCCAGCGTGGCTCACACCTGCTGGTGGTTATCGGCTCGGCGGAACAGGCAATTGCCCAGCTGGTTGCCCAGTTCAATCTGGACCAGGTGCTGACCCTGGAGGAAGTCGCCCCCGACGAACGCGCCCAGGTAGCCCGCGTAGCCCGGCGCCTCGGTGATATTCCTCTGCAACAGGCGCCGGCCAACAACCTGCTGCGCGCAGATGAACTGCCCTTCAGCATCGAGCAACTGCCGCAGGTGTTCAGCCGCTTCCGCAGCATGGTGGAAGAACGCCTGCAGGTGTTCCAGCCGCGGCATGCGCCGGATCGTCTGCCGGGGTTACCCGATGGCGCGCTGGCGCTGATGCAACCGCTGCCGACGTTGTCCCAATTGGGCCTGGGCGAGCCGCTTAGCGTACCGGCCAGCGCCTTTCCGTTCTCCGGTGGTGAACCCGCTGCACTGGGCCGGCTGCGTGACTACCTGTGGAAAACCCAGGGCGTGCGGCAGTACAAGGACACCCGCAACGGCATGATTGGCAGCGAATACTCATCGAAATTCTCGCCCTGGCTGGCCAACGGCAGCCTGTCCGCACGCCGCGTGGTGGCCGAATTGCGCCGTCACGAGGCGCAGTACAAACGCAACGACTCGACCCAGTGGCTGTGGGTAGAAATGCTCTGGCGTGATTTCTTCCGCTGGACCCTGATTCGCCATGGCAGCGCGCTATTCAAGGCGGGTGGCCTGAAGGCCACCGAACGCGCACCGCAGCAGCTGGATCAACGCTTTCAGGACTGGTCACGCGGGCGCACCGGCATGCCGCTGATCGACGCCAATATGCGCGAACTGGCCGCCACCGGCTTTATGTCCAACCGCGGCCGACAGGTGGTCGCCAGCTACCTGATCAATGACCTGCAACAGGACTGGCGGCATGGCGCAGCCTGGTTCGAAGAGCATCTGATCGATTACGACCCGGCCAGCAACTGGGGCAACTGGGCTTACCTGGCGGGTGTGGGCAACGATCCACGGCATAACCGCGTATTCAATGCCCTGCGCCAGGCCCGTGAATACGATCCCGACGCGCATTACGTCAGCCTTTGGCTACCGGAGCTGCGCGATGTGCCGCAGGCGCTACGGCATACCCCGTTCCTGCTGGCGGGCGGACATCTGCGCAGCCTCGGTTACCCGCAGCTGGACAGCATTCCGGAGAGCTGGAAACCCTATCTGCACGCAGTGGCCTGAATCGGCTTAGCTCAGCTCGACCCGATTACGCCCGCCGCTCTTGGCGCGGTACAGCGCCTGGTCGGCACGCTCGAACACCGTGTCGCTGCCTTCATCGCCGGTAAAGGCAGTCAGACCGGCCGACAGGGTGATGGTCACGCGCTCACCACGAAAGTGGAACGGGCACTGCTCGACGCCATCGAGCAGGGTCTGCAGCAGCTGGTGACCGCCCTCCATGGGCGTCGAGGGAATCAGCAGAACAAATTCCTCGCCACCGAAGCGGGCAATAAAGTCAGTCTTGCGCAGGCGCTTGGCCAGCTCGCCGGCAATGATCTTCAACACCTTGTCGCCGGCCAGGTGGCCGTAGCCATCATTGATCCGCTTGAAGTGATCGATATCCAGCACCGCCAGCAGCAACTCGCCGCCGTAGCGCTTCCAGCGCGCCATCTCCAGCTCCAGGCGCTCGCTCCAGCCGGCGCGATTGGGCAGACCGGTCAGCGGATCGATCAGGGCTTTTTGCCGCTGTTCTTCGAGGTGATCACGGAAGCTCTGCGCTTCCTGCTCCATATCGGCGACCTTCTGGGTCAGGCTTTGCAGGCGCTGCGCCACTTGTTCTTCATGGCCATCGCGATGCTTCTGATGCTCGCTGACTGTGCTGAGCAAACCCTCCAGGCGCGCTTCCAGGGATTGTTTGAGGGTTGGCAGATCGACCGCATCCTGCACGCTGGCCTGCAAGCCGCTGACCTGCTCGCGCAATTCCTGATTAAAGGTGCGCGCGCTTTCCACCGACTCGCTGTAGCCCTCATGAGCCTCGCTGAGGGTGGTGAGAAATGACGCCAGACGCTCGTTAAGCTGCTTCAGGTAGCTGGCAAACTCGCGCTGACCGCTGTCGGTAACGGCCAGCACCAGCACCGCCAGATCGTCCAGCACCGACACCAGCTCGTACCAGTTCAGGCCGCCCTGCACGCGCTGACGCAAAGCCTCGCCCTGGGGCTGATGGCGCTCCGGCAACTCCAGTTCATCAAGCAGGCCCATCAGGCTGTCGCCGATATGCGGAGCGACGGCGCTATAACCCGGCTCAGGGATCTCTGGCAGGGCGTAGGCGGGATCGCCAGAGCCCTGGATTGGCGTAGATGCTTCAGGCGCCAGTGCGGCGCGGGGCACTGCTGCCGCCGCCGGCTGCGGCTCAGGTTCGGCGTTTGCTGTGGAAGAAGCCGCGAGCGCAGGCGTCTCTCTATTCGCCGTTACCGCGACCTCAGCAGCCCGGGGCGGAGCTTCCGCTTGGGCGGCAGCAGGGCCGGACGCAGCAGGTTGCAGCATGTCGGCAGGAGCCGGCTCGCTGCCAGCTGGATTGCCGCTCGCAGCCTCTTTACCGCCAAATAGCCGCTGCAGAAAACCCGGACGTGCCTGGCCAGGCTCAGCCTCAAGCGCAGCTAAGGCCTGTTGCTGCAGGCTGCTTAATTCACTGAGTAGCGCGGGCAGTTCACGCGGTTGGCTGGCACGTTCCTCGATGCGTTTGGCAAACTGCTTGAGCGCCTTGCGCACCTCGCGCGGCGGCTCCAGGGCGAGCAGTTGATCGGTCAGGCTGGTGACTCCGGAGATGTTCTGCTCGACGCGATCCTGGCGGCGCTTTTCCGAGTCCAGCACGGCCTTTTCCAGGCGCGGAATCAGCGCCGACAGGCCGGCGTCGATATCGTCGCGGCGCAGAATATCGCGCAGCTCCTGCATGCACTGATCGACCGACTTATCGCTGCCCTCTGCGGCCAGCGAGCTGCGCACCAAGCCGCGTCTTAGCAGGTCGAGTCGGGCATCCCAGCTGCGTTCGAGTTTCTCTTGCTGTTCCAGGCTTTCCAGGTACTTGCTTTTCCAGCGCTGGGCATCATCGGTCATGGTTGCAGTCCAAACGTAGAAGCTGTTTTACGATCTCGCGAGCTAGAGTCCTGCAAGGCAAAAACAGGCGAGGAAGCGGATTTTACTGGTGTAAATGAGTATTCCGAGCCTGTTTTTAACGCAGCAGGGCCGACGCGCAGCAGATCATAAACAGGTTCTTAGGGCTCAATCAGCATAGGCGTTGCGGGCCCATACAGTGAAGTGGGCAGACGAATTTGCACCGCCACCGGTAGGTGGTCGGAGATCGGCTGCGACAGCACCTCACAACGCTCCAGCGGTAAGCCGGGACTGAGCAGAATGTGGTCAAGGCAGCGCTGCGGCCGCCAGCTGGGGAAGGTTGCCTCAATCTGCGGAGCCAGCAGGCCAAGATCGCGCAGCGGCGAATGCAGCAGCAGGTCATTGGCATGGGTGTTCATATCGCCCATCAACACCATGTGCCGATAGTCGCTTAGCAGTTCGCGGATATAGGCCAACTGGCGCGTGCGGGTACGCGCGCCAAGGGACAGGTGCATCATCACCACGGCAACTGCATCCGGGCCCTCGCCCAGGCGCAGCAACATCGCACCGCGACCGGGCGGACCGGGTAGCGGGTGATCTTCCAGCAGGCTTGGCCTCAAACGGCTGAGGACGCCATTGCTGTGCTGCGCCAGACGGCCGAGGTTGCGGTTGAGTTGCTGATACCAGTAGGGGAAGGCACCAAGGTGCGCGAGGTGCTCGACCTGATTGACGTAGCCCGAACGCAGGCTGCCGCCATCGACCTCCTGCAGCGCAACCAGGTCGAAATCACCGAGCAGATCGCCAATCCGTTGCAGATTGCCGCTGCGCCCGGCATGCGGCAGCAGATGCTGCCAGCTGCGCGTCACATAGTGGTGGTAACGCTGGGTGCTGATGCCGACCTGAATATTGAAACTGAGCAGGCGCAGGCTGCCGTTCTGCGGCCAGTCAGCCGCTGGCGCGCAACGTGGATTGACCTGTGGATCGCACAGGTCAATCGCCCGTCTGGCCGGCCAGCGCCTGAGCATTACGCGTTATCCGCGCGCCCTAATTACTGCGCGGCGCGTTCTTTGGCGATCAGGTGATCCGCCACTTGCAGGGTTTGCTGCGGGCCGCCCGAACTGCTGATATCGAAACGGTATTTGCCGTTGACGATCATCACCGGCACGCCAGTGATCTGATAAGCCATGGCCAGTTTCTTGGCCTTTTCCAGCTGGCTCTTCACGCCAAAGGAGTTGTAGGTCTTGAGGAAGGCGTCCTTGTCGATGCCTTCGGCAGCCAGGAAGTCGGCCATTTCTTCCGGGGTAGCGAGCTTCTTGCCCTGCACGTGGATGGCGTCGAACACTGCGGCATG
>JBIHZW010000289.1:0-4582 GCA_044240245.1 Pseudomonas sp.
TGCGGGTCGGAATAGGCGGCAGCGGTGAGCAGCAGGCGGAAGAACTTGTGCTGGGCATCCGCCGCCACAGCGCCGGATGCACCAAAGCCATAGAACTCCACGCGCTGGGCGTTGGCGATGGCCGCAATGGCCTGCTGCAGGGCCTGGGTGTCGAGCTTTTCGCGCACCTCGATCAGGGTGTGCAGGGTGGTGTCGAAGATCTTCAAGCTGAAGTCCGCCACCGAATCGTCTTCATGAATCGCGAACTGGCCGAAACTGGCACCGGCGGCCAGGCTCTGCGCCAGTTTCAGCTTGAGGTCCTGAAAACCGGTGCAACCAATCGCCCGGCAGAAACGCACGATGGTCGGCTCACTGATACCGACGCTGTGCGCCAGCTCGGCCATGGAGCTGTGCATGACCGACGCAGGGTCGAGCAGAACATGGTCGGCAACCTTGAGTTCCGATTTGCGGAGTAGATGACGCGACTGGGCAATGTGCTGCAACAGGTTCACAGGTTTAGGCTCGACATTTGGCTAACGAATCCATCTAGCACGCCGCATAGGAGTCATGACTCGGTTATGATCGGCGAAAGACAGGTTGTAGTGGTCTTGTAGTT
Organism: Pseudomonas sp.; assembly: GCA_044240245.1. Classification (GTDB taxonomy): domain Bacteria; phylum Pseudomonadota; class Gammaproteobacteria; order Pseudomonadales; family Pseudomonadaceae; genus Aquipseudomonas. The sequence goes on from JBIHZW010000289.1 coordinate 596, forward strand.
ATACTACATGGCCGCCGCCGCCGCACTGCTAAACCGAGTCGGAGTTCCCACCTTGAGCATTCCCTGCGACATGCTGGTGTTTGGCGGCACCGGCGACCTGGCCCTGCATAAACTGCTGCCAGCGCTCTATCACCTGCATCGCGCCGGTCGCCTGCATGGCGACACGCGCATTCTTGCCCTGGCGCGCAGCGCCCATAGCCGTACAGCCTTTCAGGCCCTGGCCGAGCGACACTGCCGTGCTCAGGTGGCGCGCAACGACTTCGACAACGACACCTGGGCCAGCTTCGCCGCGCGCCTCGACTACTTCGCCATGGACGCCAGCCAGAGCGCCGACTTCGGTCGCCTGGGCAAGCGCCTGGGCGAAGACCATGAACGGGTGCGCATCTACTACCTGGCCACCGCACCGGATCTGTTTGAAGACATCGCCTCGCACTTGAAGGTCGCCAGCCTGGCCGGGCCCAAGGCGCGCATCGTGCTGGAAAAACCCATCGGCCATTCGCTGCAGTCGGCGCAGGCGATCAACGCCGCCATCGGCGCGGTGTTCGATGAGTCGCGGGTGTTCCGCATCGACCATTACCTCGGCAAGGAAACAGTGCAGAACCTGATGGCGCTGCGCTTCGCCAACGCGCTGTTCGAGCCGATCTGGCGCGCCGGGCATATCGATCACGTGCAGATCAGCGTGTGCGAAACCCTTGGCGTGGAAAACCGTGGTGCCTACTACGAAAAAGCTGGGGCCATGCGCGACATGATCCAGAATCACCTGCTGCAGCTGCTCTGCCTGGTGGCCATGGAAGCGCCGGTGCGTTTCGACGCCGAGGCGGTGCGCAACGAGAAGGTGAAGATCCTCGAAGCGCTAAAACCCATCACCGGCCTCGACGTGCAGGACAAGACCGTGCGCGGCCAATACACCGCCGGCAAGATCGGCGGCCAGGAAGTACCGGCCTACTACTTCGAGAAGAACGTCGACAACGACAGCGACACCGAAACCTTTGTGGCCGTGCAGGCCGAAATCGACAACTGGCGCTGGGCCGGCGTGCCGTTCTACCTGCGCACCGGCAAACGCCTGGGGCACAAGACTTCGGAAATTCTGATCCAGTTCAAGCCAGTGCCGCACCAGCTGTTCGGCGGCGGCGAAGCCAATCGCCTGCTGATCCGCCTGCAGCCGGAAGAACGCATTAGTCTGCAGTTGATGGGCAAGAGCCCAGGCAAGGGCATGCACCTGCAGCCGGTGGAGCTCGACCTCAACCTGGCCGACGCCTTCCACAAACAGCGCCGCTGGGACGCCTACGAGCGCCTGCTGCTAGACGTGATCGAAGGCGACTCAACCCTGTTTATGCGCCGAGACGAAGTGGAAGCGGCCTGGAACTGGGTCGACCCGATCATCAAGGGCTGGCACCAGCACTACCAGAGCCCGCGCCCCTATGCGGCCGGCAGCGATGGCCCGGAGCAAGCGAGCAACCTGCTGGAACGCCACGAACGGCAGTGGATGGAATAGCTAAGCCAATTGCTGCTCAAAAACCTGCAGCACGGCTTCCGGTAGCTGCTTGCGCAAGCCATCGCCGCTGATCAATAGCAGCAGCGGCAACAGCTTGCGCAGGGTTACCGGTTGCAGTCCGGCGCAAACATCCGCCTGCCGCGCCAGTGACAAGCCGCCCAGCACCTGAGCGGCCACCGGCAGATTGCGATCCAGCACCGCCGCCTCGGTGAGTTTGCACAGGTAGCCAGTGGAGAAACTGCGCAGGCTCTCGCTGATCAGCGGCATATCGACGATATGCCGGGCAATCTGCAGCACATGGTCGACATCGTTGATGCCGTAGATCAGCACCTTGATCTGCTTGGCCGACAGGCACTCGGCATACAGCGCCGCCGTGGCAAACGCACCATCGGCGCAGAGTTGGCGCGCCACCTCAAGATGCAGGCTGTCCGGCAGGCTCAGGTAGGTATCGAGAATCAAGCGCGGGTCGAGGTGCGTGGTCACCGCAGCGGCGAATTCGATAGGCATGGCTATGATCAGCTCACGTAACTGCCCAGGTGGCATATGTGGCGCCAGCAGCGCGGCCTTCTCAGCCCCCAGTTGCTGCACCAGCCCCAGCTTGACGCTCAACGGGGCCATGGCCTGGGACGCCAACAGCAGGCGCAGGCCGACACTCAGGCTCGCGGGTTTGCGCATACGCACCTCTATTCAATCCGGACAGGCCCGCAGGATTGCCCGCGCGCAGCACAAAGGCAGCCATCTTTGCTCCGGTTGAACGCCGGCCGGGCGAGCAGCACCCGGCGCAGGTGGGAATAGAGGAAACACCCCAGGCGGAAAGCCGGCGACTTATGCCGCGCTGGCCGCCGGCCGTGCGCTACGCCAGAAGTACAACAGCACGACGGGCAGTGCCAGCAGCCCCAGCACACCGGCACTGATAAACAGACTGGCAAAACCCAGCTGCTCGGCCAGCCAGCCGCTGGTGGCGCCTACCAGCCCAGCAAGCAGCAATTGCACACTGGCCTGCAGGGTAAAGTCCGCGCCCTCATGCTCGGGCCGGCACTGGCGCATCATCACCGCGAACAGCGCCACCGTGGACATGCCATCGGCGGTCTGCTCGAACAACGCCACCAGATAGACCAGGCCGGTGCTGCCGCCGGCATTTACCAGCAGAGCCATGGCCGCGATCCCGCAAGCCTGCAACAGGCCGAACAGCAGCAGCGCGCGTAACGCGCCGATGCGCGCATACAGCAGGCCGCCGAGAAACGCCCCCGCAATGCCGGCCAGGCTGCTGATCAGGGTCAGCTGGCCCAGCTCGGCATTGCTCCAGCCCTGATCCACCAGCATCGGCTTGATCATCGGCGAGCCCAGCGCATCGCCCAGCTTGAAACTCAGCAGCACTGCCAGCCAGAACAGCATGCCGGGCTGCAGCAGCAAACCGCGGTAATGTCGCAACAACAGTCCAGGCCCGGCAGGCTCCGCTTGCGCCGGCTGAAACGGCAGCTCACGCCGCTCGTTAAAGCGCCAGATCGGCACAGTCATCAGCACCAGCAGCAGCGCCACCAGCGCCACACTCAGGTTCCAGCCCAGCGCATCCATCGCCAACAGCAGACCACTGCCACTGACCAGCATGCCGACCTTGTAGCCGCCCACCTGCAGGCTGTTGCCCAGCCCGCGCCAGCGCTCCGGCAGCAGGCGTACGGCCAGGCCATCGGTGGCAATGTCCTGGGTCGAGGCAGCCAGGTTGACCAGCAGCAACAGGCCGATCAGCAAGAGGAAGTGACTGTCGAACAGCCGCGCGGGATTCATCAGCGCCAAGGCCGCAACCACGCTGATAACGCCGAGCTGCAGCGGCAGAATCCAGCCACGGTGATGGCCCAGGCGCGGCGATGCCAACCGATCCACCCACGGCGCCCAAAGCACCTTGAGCAACCAGGGCAAGGCCAGCAACTTGAGCAAGCCGATCAACGCCAGATCAACGCCGTGCTGACGCAGCAATACCGGCAACGAATGGGCCAGCAGCCCCGAGGGCAAGCCCTGGGCGCAATACAGCGAGGCCAGCAGGATCAGTGTGGCATTGGCCGGGCGAGCCGCGGCGGCGGAAGAAGTGGGCTGCATGGAGCATCCTGCGAGTCAGCGAAAGCGCGACAGTAGCGGCCAGGCCGGCGGCAGACAAGCCGCCGGCCGGCCAATCAGAACTTGCTGGCCTGCTCGCGCAGCAACTGAGCGAACTGTTCGGCCGGCACCGGCTTGCTGATGAGGTAGCCCTGGATCTCGTCGCAGCGCTGGCTCTTGAGGAAGTCCATCTGCGCCTGGGTTTCCACGCCCTCGGCGACCACCTTGAGCTCCAGGCTGTGGGCCATGGCGATGATCGCGCGGGTGATCGCAGCGTCTTCGCTGCCTGGGGTCAGGTCGCGGATAAAAGTCTGGTCGATCTTCACGTAGTCCACCGGGAAGCGCTTGAGGTAGCTCAGCGAGGAATAGCCGGTGCCGAAGTCGTCGATTGCCAGTTTGAC
>JBIHZW010000290.1:0-4574 GCA_044240245.1 Pseudomonas sp.
CGACCGCGCTTTCGCGTGCCTGCGATTTGCCGTTGATTCTTAATAGTTGTACAGCTTGTACAGAAAATTGCTTGCTACCTGAATATTTAGGCTGTACAAAAGCTATACATTGTTTGTTTGTGTATAGCTTGTAGCCATTTGTACAGCTTGAGGACTCAGCAACATGACCCAATACCGCGCACCCCTTCGTGATATGCGTTTCGTTTTTGACGAGGTGCTCGACGCTTATGCCACCTTGCAGTCGCTGCCTAGTCAGCGCGAGTTCGGAGACGACCTCGGTGGCGCCATTCTGGAAGAAGCCGCCAAGCTGGCGGAAAACGTGTTGGCTCCGCTCAACGGTTCCGGCGACAAGCAGGGCTGCACGTACGACCCGCAGAGCAAATCGGTGAAGACGCCGGACGGTTTCCGCGCCGCCTACCAGCAGTTTGCCGAAGGTGGCTGGACCGCGCTGGCCTGCTCGCCTGAGTTCGGCGGCCAGGGCTTGCCCCATGTGCTGAACATGATGGTTGAGGAAATGGTCTGCTCGGCCAACCTGTCGCTGGGCATGTACCCCGGGCTGACCCATGGTGCGATCAATGCGCTGACCGCCCATGGCACGCGTGAACTGCAGGAGCGCTACTTGCCCAAACTGATCAGCGGCGAGTGGACCGGCACCATGTGCCTGACCGAGCCGCAGTGCGGCACCGACCTGGGTCTGATCCGCACCCGTGCCGTACCGCAGGCTGACGGCAGCTATGCCATCAGCGGCACCAAGATCTGGATCACTGGTGGTGAGCACGACCTGGTCGACAACATCCTGCACCTGGTATTGGCCAAGCTGCCCGATGCCCCGGACAGCGTGAAAGGTATTTCGTTGTTCCTGGTGCCCAAGTTCCTTGAAGACGGTAGTCGTAACCCGGCGTTCTGCGGCGGCCTCGAACACAAGATGGGCATCAAGGGCTCGGCCACCTGTGTGATGAATTTTGAAGGCGCCCAGGGCTGGTTGATCGGCGAGCCGAACAAGGGCCTCAAGTGCATGTTCACCATGATGAACTCGGCGCGTCTGATGGTCGGCATGCAGGGCCTGGGCATTGCTGAAAGCGCTTATCAGGTCAGCCTGGGCTTCGCTAAAGAGCGTCTGCAAAGCCGCTCGTTGTCCGGCCCGAAAGCGGCGGACAAACCGGCCGATCCGATCATCGTGCACCCAGATGTGCGGCGCATGCTGCTGCGCCAGAAAGTGATGATCGAAGGTTGCCGCGCGCTGGCCTATTTCACCGGTCTGCATGAAGACGTCGCCCATGATCACGAAGACCCTGCGGTACGCGAGCAGGCTGATGATCTGGTGCAGCTGCTAACCCCGGTGGTGAAGTCCTTCCTCACCGATGAAGGTTTTAACTGCGCCAACGAAGGCTTGCAGGTGTTGGGCGGCTCCGGCTTCACCGAGGACTGGGGCATCGAGCAATTGGTGCGCGATTCGCGGATTACCCGCATCTATGAAGGCACCAACGGCATTCAGGCGCTCGATCTGGTCGGCCGCAAGCTGGGCCTGGGCGGTGGTCGCGCGGTGCGTAATTACTTTGCTCTGGTCGAGGGCTGGCTCAAGGCCAACGCCGAAGCTGAGCACGTCGCGGCAGTGGGCGCAGCGCTCAAGCAGTTGCAGCAGGCCACGCTGTGGATTGCCAGCGAGGGCATGAAAGACCCCGAGCAGGCCGGTGCGGCTGCAACGCCGTATCTGCGTCTGTTTGCCCTGACCAGTCTGGCCTGGATGTGGGCACGCATGGCAGCAGTGGCCAAGACCAAGCTGGCGCAAGGCAGTACGGAAACCCTGTTTTACGGCGCCAAGTTGAAGTCTGCGGACTTCTTTATGGCGCGCATCCTGACTGAAACCGACAGCCTGCTGGCTGAGGTCAAGGCCGGCAAAGCCACGCTGATGGCCTTTAGCGAAGAGGAATTTGCTGCCTGAAACGACTGCGCAATCCGGTAGCCATCAGTTCCGCCCATTTTCGGCTATCGGATTTTTTTATCCCTGCTGCAGGCGTTTCGCCTGCACTTTAGGCCCGCGCTGATTGCGGGTCTTTTTTTGCCTGAAATAAAGGCCGAGGGTCAGAGCGAGGGCTGGCGCTGCTCCTGCAGGCGATGCTGCTGGTAGATAAACTGACGCAGCAGCTCATCGCTGTGCGAGTCCAGGGTGTGCAGCTGGTAGGCCAGCAAGCCGTTCTCTGTTTCGCGGACGAACACCCCGTTCACGGCAATGGGTGTGTATTCGTCCACCGGCAATAGCAGCTGAAAACGCTTGGGTGCTTTGTTCCGCGCGCGGTGTTCGATCAATGCGCCATTCATCGACAGCTGATGAATCCACAGGTCGCTGGGCTGCGCATTAGGGGTGTGCAGCGGCAAAGGCTCAGGCAGGGGCGAGCGCCAGGCGCGGTTGATTTCACCTTCATCGAAAATCTGCGGAGCGCTGAGTTGCAGGCGCGGTGCGTTCTGCTCGTCCTGACGCAAGTGCAGATCAAAGGTCAGATGCTGGTTGGCGATATGCGCGTGCAGGCTCAGCGGCTCATTGGCCGTGTAGTGCGACAGCAGTTCGCTGAGCTGCTTGGCAATATCCATCGGCAGGCGCGGTTGGCTGCGCTGCTCGGTCGTTGCGGGCTGGTGCAACTGGCGGATAAAGGCCAATTCTGCCTGGGTCAGGAGTGCCTGTTCTTGCATGGAAGCGGTCTACATCAATCCCTAGAAGCTGTTGTGACCGCTGGCCTGGGGATTAGTTACGGCCGGTCGTCGGCTGCAGACGCGCCAGTTCGGCCTTGAGGCTGGCCAATTCGGCTTCCAGCTCCTTGACGCGCTCCTGGGCCTGGACCTGTTCGGTGACGTTTTTCTGGATGCCGATGTAGTAGGTCAGCTGGTCGGCGTCGTTGACCACCGGGGTAATCGACAGCTCGTTCCAGAACGGCGTGCCGTCCTTGCGGTAGTTGCGGATGATCTGCCGGCACGGGCGGTGCGCCTTGACCGCTTCGCGGATGGCGGCCAGGCCCGGCTGGTCACGGTCATTGGCCTGGAGGAAGCGGCAGTCCTGATACAGGATGTCTTCGCTGGCGTAGCCGGTGAGTTTTTCAAAGGCGGGGTTGGCATAGATCAGGATGTTGTCGTCACCTTCCTGTTCGGCCACCACGATGCCGTCGTTGGAGGCGTTGATCACCAGTTGCAGCAGTTTGGCGTTGATCATGAGGCGATTTCCCAGTCTATGTCCGCTGCATTCTAAAACATCCGGGCGGGCTGTCTACTTGCGGCATAATGCCGGGCTTATCGATTTGGTTCTGACTGTTTCGGAGTTTTGCATGAAGATCGCCATCCTTTCCGGCTCGGTGTACGGCACTGCCGAGGAAGTTGCCCGCCACGCCGAGCGCCTGCTCAAGGCCGCCGGCCATGAGGCCTGGCATAACCCGCGAGCCAGCCTGGCGGATATTCAGGCCTTTGCCCCTGAAGCATTTCTGGCTGTGACCTCGACCACCGGCATGGGCGAACTGCCGGATAATCTGCAGCCGCTGTACTTCGCTATCCGTGACCATCTGCCGGCCTGGAGCGGCCTGCCGGGCGGGGTGATTGCCCTGGGCGATTCCAGTTATGGCGATACTTTCTGTGGCGGCGGCGAGTTGGTGCGCGAACTCTATGCCGAGCTGGGCATCTGTGAGGTGCAGCCGATGCTGCGCCTGGATAGCAGCGAAAGCGTGACCCCGGAAACCGACGCCGAGCCCTGGCTGGCGGACTTTATTGCGGCATTGCAAGGCTGATGCACCCGCGCGCGCTAGAGCTGATCGAGGCGCTGCAGCTGCAGGCGCATCCCGAAGGCGGCTATTACCGCCGGCTGTTCGAATCCTCTGCGCGGCTCGACAGTGGTCGCTTGTGCGCCACGGCCATCGTCTTCCTGTTGCCGGCCGGCGCGGTCAGTCGTTGGCATCGAGTGGATGCCGATGAGCTCTGGCACTTCTATGAAGGCGCGCCGCTGGAGCTGCTGATCGCCGAGCAACCTGATGCGGTGCGTTGCGCGCGCCTGGGCCCGGTGACTATTGGTCAGCTGCCGCAACGTCTGGCGCCGGCTCACGCCTGGCAGGCGGCGCGCAGTACCGGGGCCTTTACCCTGGTGGGCTGCACGGTGGCGCCAGGTTTTGACTTCGCCGGTTTCCAGTTGCTCAGCGATGACCCGCAGGCGCAGCGCGACTGGCCCATGCTGGCGCAGCTGCATCCCGAGCTGGTTTGACCCGCAAGGCCACCATGCTGGCCGCCAGAGCGACTCACCTTTGCGGCATCCCTCGCTAGACTCCTTGGCACTCCATAACAAGAACAGCCGAGTAATTCACCATGACCGTAGCCCACGCTCTGCCTGTTATAAGCCTCAAGGATCAGGTCTCCGTCGCCGAATGGCAGGCCCGGGTGGATCTTGCCGCCTGTTACCGGCTGATCGCCCTGTATGGCTGGGATGACCTGATCTTCACCCATATCTCGGCGAAGATTCCCGGCAGCGAAGATTTCCTGATCAACCCCTACGGCCTGATGTTCCACGAGATCACCGCCTCCAGCCTGGTGAAGATCGACCTGGC
>JBIHZW010000291.1:0-4567 GCA_044240245.1 Pseudomonas sp.
CGTTTATGCGATTAACGTCGCGCGGGGAGTGCGGCGATGACGTCTTCGGCTTGCAAGCCTTTGTCGCGTTGCATGACGGCGAATTCGACCCGCTGGCCTTCGACCAGTACACGGTGGCCTTCACCGCGAATGGCGCGGAAGTGCACGAAGATATCGTCACCCGAGTCGCGGGAGATAAAGCCGAAACCCTTCGAGGTGTTGAACCATTTCACTGTGCCTGTCTCGCGGTCGCCCAGATCCTGCGAGCTTGAGGTGTTGCGCGATTTAAGGCGGAGGTTGGCCGCCAGGTGTACGGCTACAGCGGCAGCGATGATCAGCAGGCTAAACAGGCTGGCCGGTTGGTTGGCAATGATTGGCAGCGGCGCGAGCAGAATCAAGGCTTGTAGCAGGGTGCCGAGTACCAGTAGGGCGGAAACCAGATTTTGCGCTTGATGGCGCAGGCCGGCGTGCCAGATGGGCAGCTGCGGAGCAAGTAGCAGGTTCAGTAGGCCGAACAGGGCAAGGCACAGTGCGCTGGGTTGCTCTAAGAATGACTGCGGTGTGTTGCCGAAGGATGGAGCAAAAGAAAGTAGCAGGGCGATAGCGCCCGTCAGAAGGTGGACAATTTTCAACATGTTCGATGAGCTCGCTTAATTTAAAGAGTCAACAGGAAGGGCTGGTTGCGCGTATTGGGCGTTGCCGGGGAGGAAAAAAGCGCGTGGTACCAACCTATGCGCTGAACCATGGGTGCGGTTCAGCGGCACGGGGCGTATTTAACAGCAAAGAGGTGGGGTTCTCAATCAAGCACTGAGCGCTGTTTCACTCGTAATGGGGCTTACTTGGTTGCGGCCATCGCGCTTGGCCTGATAAAGCGCGTCATCGGCGCGGATGAGCAGGGTTTCCAGCGTATCGCCTTGTTCTGCAAGGGCGAAGCCGAAGGAGGCGGTAATGCTGTCTAGCACTTCGTCAGTGCGCCGCACTTTGATGCGCAGTGACTGGATCTTCAGGCGTAGTTGTTCGGCAAAAGCGTAGGCCGTTGCGTTGTCAAAACAGTCACGCAGGATGACGCAGAACTCTTCACCGCCATAGCGTGCGGCCATTGCGCGGGCGGGCAGTAGGTCGCGCAGCAGCTGACCCACGTGCTGCAGCACGCGATCACCCAGGGGGTGGCCGTATTGGTCGTTGAATTGTTTGAAGTGGTCGATATCCAGCATTACCAGGGCGACGCCGTCATGTTCGTTGCTTAGGGTCTGTTCCAGCAGTCGGCTGAAGGCATTGCGATTGAATACCTGTGTCAGGCTGTCCAGTGTTGCGGCGATGTGCGCGCGTTCAAGCTGGCTGCGTAGGCTCTTGATCTCCTGCTGGGCGGCATTCAAGCGATAGAGGAACTTGTCCTGCTGGTCCTGCATCAGCTGCGTGCTTTGCTGCAATTCGTTCAGGACATTAGGCAGGTCGTCGATGATCGGCTCCTGCAGTGCGGCGAGGCCGTGCTCCAGGCTGACCTGATAATTGCGGCTGCCAATGATGCTGCGTGACACATTGCCTTCGATGTCATCGACCAGTTCGATGACCTGTTGCTGGCCGGCACGGGCTTCTTCGAGTTCACCGTGGATGATGTAGTCGCGAAACAGCTTGGCAGCGGTTTCCGGAGGGAAGCTGTCAAAGTCTGTGACGGTTTTATCCAGGCGGCGATTGAGCTCGGGCTCCAGGCCTTTGCTGTAGGTGTACCAGAGGGCGTAATGCACCGGATTGGGCGGAATATCGTGGCGCATCATCAGCGGCACCGCCTTTTTTAGAAGCGCCGCGGCATCGCGGGTTTCCTCGGGGTACAGCTCCAGGATGCTGGGGGCTTTGGCGGGTTTGTTCATGCACGTCACTGTGGCCAAGTTGCAATTGACCAAAGCATAGAACAGCTGCTGGGCAAGCGCCTAGCAAAAGGCCCGTGAAGACGGGCCTTTTACGTGATTTACCTAGGCGGCCAGCAGGCTGCGCAGCATCCAGGCGGTTTTTTCATGGACTTGCATACGTTGTGTCAGTAGATCCGCGGTGGGTTCGTCGCTGACTTTGTCCAGCAGCGGGAAGATGCCGCGAGCGGTGCGCACGACGGCTTCCTGGCCTTGAACCAGCTGTTTGATCATGTCTTGTGCATTCGGCACACCTTCCTCTTCTTTAATAGACGAGAGGCGGGCGTAGGCGGCATAGGTGCCTGGGGCCGGGAAGCCCAGGGCGCGAATGCGCTCGGCGATCTGGTCGACGGCCAGCGATAGCTCGGTGTACTGACCTTCAAACATCAGGTGCAGGGTGTTGAACATTGGGCCGGTGACGTTCCAGTGAAAATTGTGGGTTTTCAGGTACAGGGTGTAGGTGTCGGCAAGCAGGCGCGACAGGCCTTCGGCGATGGCGGCGCGGTCCTGCTCGGCAATTCCGATATTGATTTCCATACCATTTCTCCTCTCAGGTGGCTCGGGGCTTGGCTGCCCGCGTAATGGGCAGAGCCTACCATGGGTTTTACCGAGCTTTATCGTGGTTTATATCAATGAAAGTGATGGTTGGAGGCTATTGCTGGGTCTGGGTTCAATTTTTCTAGGGCTTAGCGATGCGCCAATTCTGGATGCTGTTGCAGCGTCTGATTGAATAATTCGACCCAGTGAGCGCTGAATTGTCTCCCGGCGAGGTTGTTGATTTCGAGAATGGCGCGTAGTAGTGGGCGTTTGTTCAGGGTTTGGTGGGCGCGTTCATGGGTGCGGGCGTCGAAGGTGTCGACGATGTTGATAATCAGGGCGCCGGGGCTGGTTTCGAGCTCTTTCAGGCCTTTGGGGTAGCCGCTGCCGTCGGCGTGCTCCTGGTGTTGCAGGGTTATTTCTGCGGCGGTATCCCAGCGCGGCATGCGCTTGAGCAGGTCATAGGCGAGGCGCGGGTGAGATTGCATCTGCCGGCGTTCTTCGCGATTGAAGTGCGCTTCTTTATGCAGCATTTCCAGCGGCAGAAAGGCCATGCCCAGATCGTGCAGGCAGATGGCCGCAGCCAGTTGCTCGGGTGGCTCCGGGTTACCGCCCAGCTGGTTGATCGCCAGGGCAAGGTCGAGTTGGCGCAGGCCACGGCCTTGCCAGAAGTGCGAGCGGCGTTCGCTGGCCTGCATCAGATCGACGAAAAACAGCAGGTCGGCGTCAGGCTCGATGCCGTAGCGTCTGAGCAAGTCGGCGGCAGCGGGTTCGTCTGCAGCAATGGCTGCTGGCGGCCGCGAGCTGGGGTCGAGCTGTTGCAGCAGTGCGCTGCGAATACCGGTTTGTTGCGCCGCTGGGGCCATTGCCAGAGCGCTGAGTGCCTGGCTAAGCGCTTTGCTTTGAGCTGCGCTGAGTTGAGCTGGCGCACCGCCGAGCGCGTGCTGGATCAGCTCTTTGAGGTGGTCGAGGGTTAATAGAAGGATATCGCCCAGCAGGCTGTCAAAATGCAACTGGCCCTCGCGCAGACAGGACAGTACGTCCTCCATGGCTTGCGGCACGCTCATCAGCGTGTCAAGGCCGATATAACCCAGGTTGCCCTTGAGCGTATGCACCAGGCGAAACAGCTCGCGCAGGCGCTCGCGGTCATTGGGGGCGTGCTCGAGCTCGATCAGCAATTGCTCACAACGCTGGAATTGTTCGCTGGATTCCAGGCGAAAGTCTGCCAGCAAATCGCTGGGGATTTCAGCCAGGTTCGGCGTGGCCATAAGCCTCTCCACTATTCGACGGTCAGAGTGCTGCATGCCTGAGTATAGGAAGGGCTGGCAAAAGCGCGTGGGGCGGCGGCTGCAAGTGGCGGCTTAACCATATATAATCCCGCGCTTTGCCGCGTTTTGTCGGGCGAACCGTCGGTGCGTATGCGCCGCTGATCGTTTCGCGCCCCTTAAAGGCAGCACAATTGCGGAAAATGGCGCCTGCGCCAGCCGGTTGTCCGGCCAACGAGCGTCGCAGTCACTGCGGCCCAACGAATTCAAGACTCAAGAGAAGCGACTACCACCATGATGCGCAGCCATTATTGCGGCCAACTGAACGAGAGCCTGGACGGCCAGGAAGTCACCCTTTGCGGTTGGGTACATCGCCGTCGTGACCATGGCGGGGTGATTTTCCTCGACATTCGTGACCGTGAAGGTCTGGCTCAGGTGGTGTTTGACCCGGATCGCGCGGCGACCTTCGCCACCGCCGACAAGGTGCGTAGCGAATACGTGGTCAAGATCACCGGTAAGGTGCGTCTGCGCCCGGCCGGTGCCGGCAACGCCAACATGGCCTCCGGTGCTATCGAAGTGCTGGGCTATGAGCTGGAAGTGCTGAACGAAGCGGAAACCCCGCCGTTCCCGCTCAACGAGTACACCGACGTCGGCGAAGAAACCCGTCTGCGCTATCGCTTTATCGATCTGCGTCGCCCGGAAATGGCGGCCAAGCTGAAGCTGCGTTCGAGCATCACCAGCAGCATCCGTCGTTACCTGGATGAAAACGGCTTCCTTGATGTGGAAACGCCGATCCTCACCCGTGCCACCCCTGAAGGCGCGCGTGATTATCTGGTGCCGAGCCGCACCCACGCCGGCAGCTTCTTCGCTCTGCCGCAGTCG
>JBIHZW010000292.1:0-4560 GCA_044240245.1 Pseudomonas sp.
TGGCAACCCACCGCTGCAGTACGTCCACGCCCTCGGCATGCACGGTGGAACGGCCCAGCTCCGGCATCATGATGCTCGGATCGACACTTTCCACGCGAAACAGCAGCACCGACTTATCCGGCTGACCCGGGTGAATATCCACCAGTCGGTCACCCGAGCCTTTACCCGCGGCCACCGGCTGCTTGCACAGGCCATAACTGATGCCGATGGCCGTGGCCGGGTCGAGCAACAGCCCCGAGGTACGCCCCGGCCCTTTGGGGTTGTGGCAGTGGCTGCAGTTGGCATCTAGATAACTGCGCGCCTGCTGTTCCAGATTCTCGTCTGGACGCGGGGTCGGCCATAAAGCGTTCTGCGGCACGCCATGCAACTCGGCCGGCACGCCCTGTAGACGGCCCAGCTGCTGCCAGTACTGCAACTGGTTATGCGTGCCATCGGCGTAGGCAAAATCCTTGTTCAGGTGCCGCGACTTGGGCCCCAGCGGATTGACGCCCTTCCCTGCAGTTTCCTCATGGCAACCGGCGCACTGGTTGGCGTCCGGCACCTGATAGGCCACCGCCTGAGCCTTGCCCTCGGCATCCAGCAGGCTCAACTGGCGGCTGTCGCCAGCCCATTCCAGATGCGCCTCCTGTTGCTGTTCATCCCACACATAGGGCAACGCCACCCAGCCGTCCTGCTGCTTCAGCAGGATGCGCGTTTCGATCAGCTGCACCCGCGCCAGCTCCAGGCCACGCTGCGGGTCGCGGTCATCCTGCTCGTTAAGCAGCAGGCGGCCCTGGGCGTCCTTGGGGTAGTAGAAGGTCTTGCTCAGCACCGTGCCAACCGGGTAGTCGAAGTGCGCCTCGCCATAACTCGCCGCCGTGCCCGCCGGCATCCACACGCTGCGCAGCTTGTGCGCGTAGTCGGTAAACAGCGGGGTATTCAGGTCATAGGGCAACGCCTCGGCGATGGGTGCGATAAAGCCATCGGCGCGCTGCAACATTCCCCACTCGCTGAGTTTTTCCGGGTAGTTGTCACCTTGCGGCAGGTACAGCGGCGCCGGCTGCTGCTCACAGCCGGCCAGGAGCAGCAACACACCCAGCAGCAGCCTGCGCATCAGGCCCCCTGACCGGCTTCGGCCGAGGCCAGTTTGACCGCCGGCAGTGCTGGCAGGCTGCAACGGTAATCGGCCATTTCGGTGCTGATGTTCTTGAAGTTGTTCGGCCCATCGACGTTGATCATCCCCGCCTCGCCGTTATTGATGCAGATCGCCCGATCAGCCGGCAGCTTGCCGTCGACCAGGATGTCGAGGTTGACGTAGCCATCCCAGAGAATGTCCGGCAGGCGGCCGTTCAAGCCGAACTGGCTGACCTTCAGCGCTTTCAGCTCCAGATGATCCGGGCTGTCGCCGCCCGGGCCGAAGCGATTGCCGTGAATATGGATGCCTTCAGGATAGGGATCGAAGTTCTCGGCGGTGGAGAGGTCGGTGTAACCGGTGCTGAAGTAGCTGCTGATGATGATGTTGGCGGTCTTGTGGTCGCCGATATCGTTGTCGAACACCTCGACATCGTCATTGGAGTTGATCACCACCCCTGAGCCTGCCGGCACACTGGCCACCGGTGTGCCTTTGTGGCCGAAGTTCTTGTGGTTGTTGCCTTCGATCTTGTTGCGGAACACCCGCGTCACCCGGCCGGCCTGCGGCAGGTTGGGCATGTTGAACACCAGAATGCCGCCGGTGTTACCGGTGGCGACGTTGTCATACACGTCGGCGTCGATGGTGTTTTCGATCTCGATGCCGGCGACATTACGCTCGGCGCGGCTGTTGCGCACCACCACATTGCGCGACTGGCCGACATAGATGCCGGCATCCGATGCGCCGATGGCCACCGCGCCGTCGATCAGGGTGTTCTCGGTCTGCACCGGGTAGATGCCGTAGGCGCCGTTCTCGGTGGCCGGGCCGTTGGTCCATTCGGTGCGCACGCGGCGGATGATGATGTTTTTGCCGCCCACCACTTTCAGCGAATCACCCAGGGTGTCCTCGAAGGCGATGTCTTCAATGGTGAAATCCGAAGCGTCCACCAGCAGGCCTTCGGCGCCAGACTTCTGCCCCTTGAAGCTGAGGATGGTTTTATCCATGCCCGCGCCCTTGATGGTCACGCCGCTGACTTTCAGGCTCAGGCTGCGATCGAGCTGGTAGGTGCCGGCAGGAATCTCGATCACGCTGCCGGGCTTGGCCTTGATCAGCTGGGTCTGCAGGTCTTTCTGGAAATCCAGATCGGCCACCGGGGCCGGTTCTTCGCTGCAGGCAGCAAGCAGCACGGACAGGGCAAGCACGGAAAGCGGGGCAAGGCGCATGGCAATCTCCAGCGGTTTTTCTTATTAAGTGGAACGATAGTACCAATTAATAAGAAAAAACCAACCCCAGCGCCCACGCCGCCCGACCAATAGCCCAGAGTGTCACGCATCCGTTACCATCGCCGGCAATTAAGCGAAGAGATGCGGCATGTATATCTATCGATTGGTGCTGATCCTGGTGGTGGGGATCTACCTGTTCTCCCCGGCCATCATGGACTGGTGGATCGACCCCAATGGGGCCTGGTACCGCCCCTACCTGCTGTGGCTGATCCTGATAGTCGTGACCTTCATTCTTCAGAGTCAGCGTGATGCCGATGAGCTCTGACCTGCTGCGGCGCGACGTACGTGACCGCGCCTTACCCTTCTTCGCTGCAGAGCCAATGTGATGCTGACGAGCTTTAGCCTGAGCCAGCTGATTCTGATCAGCGCTGCCTACCTTCTTATTCTGTTCGGCGTGGCCTGGATCAGTGAACGTGGCCTGATTCCGCGCTGGGTGATTCGTCACCCACTGACCTACACCCTGTCGCTCGGCGTATACGCCAGCGCCTGGGCCTTCTACGGCACGGTGGGGTTGGCCTATCAATATGGCTACGGCTTCCTCGCCAGCTACCTGGGGGTGTCCGGAGCGTTTCTGCTGGCGCCAGTGCTGCTCTACCCGATTCTGCGTATCACCCGCACCTACCAGTTGTCATCCCTAGCCGACCTGTTTGCCTTCCGTTTTCGCAGCACCTGGGCCGGCGCGCTGACCACGGTGTTTATGCTGATCGGCGTACTGCCGCTGCTGGCTCTGCAGATTCAGGCAGTCGCGGACTCCATTGGCATCCTCACCCGCGAGCCGGTGCAGGAGCGCGTGGCGCTGGCTTATTGCGGGCTGATCATCCTGTTCACCATCCTGTTTGGCGCCCGGCATATCGCCACTCGCGAGAAGCATGAAGGCCTGGTGTTCGCCATCGCCTTTGAGTCGGTGGTCAAACTGGTGGCGATCAGCGCTATCGGTCTATACGCGCTGTACGGCGTATTCGATGGCCCGCAGGACCTGCAATCCTGGCTGGTGCAGAACCAGTCCTCGCTGACCAGCCTGCACACGCCGCTGCAGGAAGGCCCGTGGCGCACCCTGCTGCTGGTGTTCTTCGCCTCGGCCATCGTCATGCCGCACATGTATCACATGACCTTTACCGAAAACCTCAACCCGCGCGCCATGGTCAGCGCCAGCTGGGGTTTGCCGCTGTTCCTGCTGCTGATGAGCCTGGCGGTGCCGCTAATCCTCTGGGCCGGCCTCAAGCTGGGCGCCACCACCAACCCGGAATACTTCACCCTTGGCGTGGGTATCGCGGTGAATAGCCAGACCCTGGCGTTGATCGCCTACGTCGGCGGCCTGTCGGCCTCCAGCGGGCTGATCATCGTCTCGACCCTGGCGCTGTCGGGCATGGTGCTCAACCATGTGGTGCTGCCGCTGTACCAGCCGCCATCGGAAGGCAATATCTACCGCTGGCTGAAGTGGACGCGCCGCGCGCTGATCCTGCTGGTGATCATGGCCGGTTATGGCTTCTATTTATTGCTGGGCGCCGAACAGGACCTGGCCAACCTGGGCATCGTCGCCTTCGTCGCCACCCTGCAGTTCCTCCCCGGCGTGCTGTCGGTGCTGTACTGGCCGACCGCCAACCGCAAAGGCTTTATCGCCGGCTTGCTGGCGGGGATCGGCATGTGGGTGGTGAGCATGCTGTTGCCGATGCTCGGCAACCTGCAGGGTCTCTACCTGCCCTGGTTCAACGTCATCTATGTGCTGGATGACAGCAGCTGGCACCTGGCGGCCATCGGCTCGCTGGCCGCCAACGTGCTGGTATTCACCTTGGTGTCGCTGTTTACCGAAGCCAGCCCAGAAGAAAAAAGCGCCGCCGAAGCCTGCGCCGTGGATAACGTGCGCCGCCCGCAGCGCCGTGAACTGCTGGCCGCTTCGCCACAGGAATTTGCCGCGCAACTAGCCAAGCCCCTGGGCGCCAAGACCGCCCAGCATGAGGTGGAACAAGCCCTGCGCGATCTGCATCTGCCGTTCGACGAAGGCCGCCCCTATGCCCTGCGCCGCCTGCGTGACCGCATCGAGGCCAACCTCTCAGGACTGATGGGCCCGAGCGTGGCCCAGGACATCGTCGAAACCTTCCTGCCTTATAAAGCCGGCAGCGAAACCTATGTCACCGAGGACATCCACTTTATCGAGAACCGCCTGGAGGA
>JBIHZW010000350.1:0-3467 GCA_044240245.1 Pseudomonas sp.
TCTGAAGAAGAAATTCAGCAGATGGTGCGTGATGCCGAAGTCAACGCCGAGGAAGATCGCAAGTTCGAAGAGCTGGCGACCGCGCGTAACCAAGGCGATCAGCTGGTGCACGCCACTCGCAAGATGATCACCGAGGCCGGCGACAAGGCCACTGCTGACGAGAAGACTGCTATCGAAACCGCATTGAGCGCGCTGGAAGTAGCGATCAAGGGCGACGACAAAGCTGAAATCGACGCCAAGATGACCGCGCTGTCCGAAGTGACCGCACCGCTTGCGCAGAAGATGTACGCCGAGCAGCCGCAGCCAGGCGCGCAAGCCCCGGGTGCTGAGCAAGCCAAGGACGCAGGCGACGACGTGGTCGACGCTGAGTTCGAAGAGGTCAAAGACAACAAATAAATAGGCGCAAGCTTATGCCGCTCTGGCCGGGCGTGACGCGAGTCGCGTTCGGCATGATCCGCCGCGCGGGAGCTTGCTCCCGCGTTGGCGTGTCTGGAGTAGACGATTTAAAGGTGTTGAAGACTTATGGCTAAACGCGATTTTTACGAGGTGCTCGGTGTCGAGCGCGGTGCCAGCGAAGCGGAGCTGAAAAAAGCCTACCGCCGTCTGGCCATGAAGTATCACCCGGACCGTAACCCTGACGATAAAGCCTCGGAAGAGAAGTTCAAGGAAGCCAACGAGGCTTACGAAGTGCTCTCCGATGCGGCCAAGCGTTCGGCTTACGATCAGTACGGGCATGCCGGTGTCGACCCGCAGATGGGTGGCGGCGGTGGCGGCCCGGGTGGGGCGAACTTCTCCGATATCTTCGGCGATGTATTCAGCGATTTCTTCGGCGGTGGTGGGCGTGGCGGCCAGCGGGGCGGGGCGCAGCGCGGCAGTGACCTGCGCTACACCCTGGAGCTGGACCTGGAAGAAGCGGTACGTGGCACCACAGTGACCATTCGCGTGCCGACGCTGGTCAATTGCAAACCTTGCGATGGCTCGGGCGCGAAGAAGGGCACCACGCCGGTGACCTGTACCACCTGTGGCGGTATCGGCCAGGTGCGTATGCAGCAGGGCTTCTTCTCGGTGCAGCAGACCTGCCCGCGCTGCCACGGCAGCGGCAAGATGATCACCGACCCTTGCGGTTCCTGCCACGGCCATGGCCGGGTAGAAGAACACAAGACCCTGTCGGTGAAAGTGCCGGCGGGTGTCGACACCGGCGACCGCATTCGTCTGTCCGGCGAAGGCGAGGCGGGAGCCATGGGTGGCCCGGCGGGCGACCTGTACGTGGTGGTGAATGTGCGCGAGCACGCGATCTTCCAGCGCGATGGCAAGCACCTGTACTGCGAAGTGCCAATCAGTTTTGCCGATGCGGCGCTGGGCGGCGAGCTGGAAGTGCCGACCCTGGATGGTCGGGTCAAGCTGAAGATTCCGGAAGGCACGCAGACCGGCAAGATGTTCCGTTTGCGTGGCAAAGGCGTTGCTCCAGTGCGTGGCGGCGGTGCAGGCGATCTGATGTGCAAGGTGGCGGTGGAAACCCCGGTCAACCTGGACAAGCGTCAGCGTGAACTGCTCGATGAGTTCCGCAAAACCCTGGAAGGCGACAGCTCGCATTCACCGAAGGCCAATGGCTGGTTCGAAGGCGTTAAACGCTTCTTTGGCGACCTGTAAATCTTGCTGACAGGCTGCGCGGTCGCTGAGCGGCTGCTGCAGCCTGTGGCGACAGCTTGGAGCTGATAGCTATGCAACGTATTGCTGTGATGGGCGCCGCCGGGCGCATGGGCAAGACCCTGATCGAAGCCGTGCAGCTGGTCGACGGCGCAAGCCTGAGCGCGGCGATTGATCGTGCTGACAGCAGTCTGGTTGGCGCGGATGTTGGTGAGCTGGTGGCGCAGGGCAAGATTGGCGTCAATCTGTCCGGTGATCTCACTGCGGTGCTCGATCAGTTTGATGTGTTGATCGACTTTACTCACCCGTCGGTCACCCTGAAAAACCTGGAAATCTGCCGCCAGGCTGGTAAGTCCATGGTGATCGGCACCACCGGTTTTTCCCCAGAGGAAAAGCAGCTGCTGGCTGATGCCGGCAAGCAGATTTCCATCGTGTTTGCCGCCAACTTTAGCGTCGGCGTCAATCTGTGTCTTAAGTTGCTCGACACCGCTGCGCGGGTGTTGGGTGATGACGTGGATATCGAAATCATCGAAGCGCATCACCGTCACAAGGTCGATGCGCCGTCCGGCACCGCCTTGCGCATGGGTGAAGTAGTGGCCAATGCGCTGGGGCGTGATCTGCAGAAAGTCGCGGTGTATGGCCGTGAAGGCCAGACCGGTGCGCGTGAGCGCGAAACCATTGGTTTTGCCACGGTGCGTGCCGGTGATGTGGTCGGTGATCACACTGTGCTGTTCGCCGCCGATGGCGAGCGCGTGGAAATCACCCACAAGGCATCCAGCCGTATGACCTTCGCCAAAGGCGCTGTACGCGCGGCATTGTGGTTGCACCAGCGTCAGCCAGGTCTGTACGACATGCAGGATGTTCTGGGCCTCAACTGAGGCATTGTGTCGCAGGAAGGGCTTTTAACTGGCTCATAGTCGCAACTGGCGGTGGACCAAAAAGGCACTTTCCTGTAAGCTTTCTGCTTTAGTGTGTCCACTAAAGTTGCGCAGAATGAATCAGATAAAAAAGCGGGGTGACGGTTGATACGTCATCCCGCTTTTTTACAATCTGCGTTTGCTTCACGTTTTGATTTCCGGAGGTTTTCTTGAGTAAGCCAGCCCTTAAACCTGCCATTTTGGCTCTTGCTGATGGCAGTATTTTTCGCGGCGAGGCCATCGGTGCCGATGGCCAAACTATTGGAGAGGTGGTTTTTAACACCGCCATGACCGGCTATCAGGAAATCCTTACCGATCCTTCCTATGCCCAGCAGATTGTCACCCTGACCTATCCGCACATCGGCAATACCGGCACCACGCCGGAAGACGCCGAGTCCAACCGCGTATGGGCAGCTGGCCTGATTATCCGTGACTTGCCGCTGACCTCCAGTAACTGGCGCAACAAGCAGCCGCTGGATGAATACCTCAAGGAAAACGGCACCGTCGCCATCGCCGGTATCGATACCCGCCGCCTGACCCGTATTCTGCGTGAGAAAGGCTCGCAAAACGGCTGCATTCTGGTCGGCGATGACGCCACCGAAGAGAAGGCGCTGGAACTGGCGCGCAGCTTTCCCGGCCTTAAAGGCATGGACCTGGCCAAAGTGGTCAGCTGCACCGAGCGTTACGAATGGCGCTCCAGTGTGTGGAACCTGCAGGATGACAGCCATCCGGAAATCCCGGCCAGCGAGCTGCCGCACCACGTGGTTGCCTACGACTACGGCGTTAAGTGGAACATCCTGCGCATGCTGGTCGAGCGTGGTTGCCGCGTGACCGTGGTGCCGGCGCAGACTCCAGCTAGCGATGTGCTGGCGCTGAATCCAGATGGTGTGTTCCTGTCCAACG
>JBIHZW010000293.1:0-4547 GCA_044240245.1 Pseudomonas sp.
GGCCTTCGGTGGTGCAGCCGGGGGTGCTGTCCTTCGGGTAGAAGTAGACCACCACTTGCTGGCCTTTGAGTGCCGACAGCTGGACAGTCTGACCGCTGGTGGCCTCTGCCTGAAAATCTGCAACCGGGGTGTCGAGTGCTACGGCCATAAAAAACTCCTTATGGATTCTGTGGACGCCAAGGCTCAATCAGCGCATCCAGGTTCAGCGCATCGGCAAAGTCGAGGAACTGATCGCGCAACCAGCTGATCTGCGTGCCGGCCGGCAGGGTCACGGTCAACGTGGCGTTGAGCATGGTGCCGCCGGTCTGCGGGGCCTGGTAGGTGTCGCAGGTGAGGTTTTCCAGCTCGACGTGATGGTCGAGAAAGAACTGGCACAGCTCATTGAGGATGTCCGGGCGGTAGGCCGAGCTGACATACGCTACATAAGGCAGCGCCTGTGGGCGGCTTTCCGAGGCGGCGCTGCGAATCACGTTGACCGAGAAGCTGTGCTTCTTCGCCAGCGCCGGCAGGCTCGACTCCAAGCGCGCCAGGGCATCCCAGCTGCCGGATATCTGCAATACCAGTGCGCTGTACTCGCCATGCCGGCTCAGACGGGTGCTGACGACGGCGCAACGGTTCTCGTGGCTGGTGCGGCAGAGCACGTTGGTCAGCTCCATGGCGTTGGGGCCAAGAGCGCTGATAAGCAGGAATTGTTCGCGAACTAGGGGGGTGGACATGCAGCCTTCCTAAACGATAAGCGGTCGGCCTGCGTGCGCAGCGCCGATCAAAGCCGGAAGGGTAGCGAAAAGCGCCGCTCAGGGGAATGCCGGCAGGGCTGGGCGGTGAGGAATGTGCCGCGTTTGGCCGAGAAAGATTGTATACGCGTTGCATCACAGCCTCGGTACTTCGCTTGTGCAAGGCAGGTGGCCCCAGTACCATTACGGCTCTCTTTTTCCGGCAGGAGCGGTTGCATGATTGCGGGCAGTATGGTGGCACTGGTTACGCCCATGGATGCACAAGGTGGTCTTGATTGGGACAGCCTGAGCAAACTGGTGGATTTCCACCTGCAGGAGGGCACCAATGCCATCGTCGCAGTCGGCACTACCGGCGAGTCGGCGACCCTTGAGGTGCCTGAACACATCGAAGTGATCAAGCGCATCGTTGATCAAGTCGCCGGGCGCATTCCGGTCATCGCCGGCACCGGTGGCAACTCCACCCGTGAATCGGTCGAACTGACCCGTGCTGCCAAAGATGTCGGCGCCGATGCCTGCCTGCTGGTCACCCCGTATTACAACAAGCCGACTCAGGAAGGCCTGTACCTGCACTTCCGCCATATTGCCGAATCGGTTGCCATCCCGCAGATCCTCTACAACGTGCCAGGCCGTACGGTCTGCGACATGTTGCCGGAGACGGTTGAGCGTCTGGCCAAAATCGACAACATCATCGGTATCAAGGAAGCCACCGGCGACCTGCAGCGCGGTCAGGAAGTCCTGGATCGCGTAAGCAAGGATTTCCTGGTCTATTCCGGTGATGACGCCACCGCCGTCGAGCTGATGCTGATGGGCGGCAAGGGCAATATCTCGGTAACCGCCAACGTCGCCCCGCGCGCCATGAGCGATCTGTGCGCAGCAGCCATGCGCGGTGAAGCCGCCATTGCCCGTGCGATCAACGACCGCTTGATGCCGCTGCACAAGGCGCTGTTTATCGAATCCAACCCGATTCCGGTGAAATGGGCTCTGCATGAAATGGGTTTGATGCCAGACGGTATCCGTCTGCCACTGACCTGGCTCAGCCCACGTTGTCATGAACCGCTGCGTCAGGCCCTGCGCCAGTCCGGCGTATTGGTTTAATTGAGGAATTACTACGCATGAAGCGACTCACCGGACTCTCCGCCCTGGCCCTGATCATCGCTGGTACCAGCGGTTGCGGCTGGATCTATGGCGAAAACGGCTATTTCCGTGACCGTGGCAGCGACTACCTCGAAGCCCGTCAGACGGCCACGATGCAAATGCCGCCAAACGTCGACGCCAAACGTATCGACCCACTGCTGCCCGTACCGCAGCAGGTAGCCACCACCACCGATACCGGCGAATTTATCGTGCCGCGCCCGCAAGCTCTGGCTGTAGCCGGTGATGCCAGCGAGTTCAGCCTGCAAAAGAGCGGCGAGTCGCGCTGGGTTGTGGCGCAGCGTGTGCCCGCCGAAGTCTGGCCTGTTGCGCGTCAGTTTTTTGCCGACAACGGCTTCCAGATTGCTGAAGAGCGTCCGCAAACGGGCGAGTTCAGCACCTCTTGGCAGCGTTTTGATGCCCTGTCCGAATCCATGGCCCGTCGTCTGAGCAGCCGCGTATCTGGCGTCAATCCAGATGCCGAAACCCGCGTACGGGTGCGTATTGAGCCAGGCGTGCAGCGTAATACCAGCGAAATTTTCGTGGTCAGCGCCGAGCGTCCAGCCGGCAGCACTGCTGATGTCGCCTTCACCAACCGCAGCAGCAACCCAAGTCTGGATGCCGCGCTGCTGGATGAAATGCTCGTGACCCTGGCGCGCAGCGCCGAGCAGGGCGGTTCGGTTTCCCTGTTGGCCGCCCGTGATTACGATGCACCGAACCGCGTAAGCCTGTCCGAAGACGGCAACGGTAACCCGGTGCTGAGCCTGGGTGCTGACTTCGACCGCGCCTGGTCCGGTGTGGGTCGCTCCCTGGAAATGGCTGATGTGCGCATCGACGACATCAACCGCAGCCTGGGCGTGTACTACATCAACCTCGCCGAACGCGCGCAGAAGCCGGACGACAAGCCTGGCTTCTTCGGTAGCGTATTTGGCAGCGCCCCAAGCAAGGAAGAAATCGACGCCCGTGCCGAGCGCTATCAGGTACGCCTGACCGCCGTTGGCGACAGCGTGCAGGTCACCGTGGAAAAAGATCTCAACACCATTGCCCCCGCCGACGTGGCGCGCAAGGTGCTGGACCTGATCCAGGAAAACCTTGGCTGACAGCAGGCAACTGCTGCACCGGCAATACCAATAGGCGAAACCCGGCGGGTTTCGCCTGTTTTGTTTACCAAAGGCGGAAATTCCGACATGAGCACAGCCACCACCCTGAGCCTGAAGAAAATCTATTCGGGCAAAGTCCGTGATCTTTACGAGATCGACGACAAACGCATGCTGATGGTCGCCACCGACCGCCTTTCGGCATTCGACGTGATCCTCAACGAGCCGATCCCGGAAAAGGGCAAAATCCTCACCGCCATCTCCAATTTCTGGTTCGACAAGCTCAAGGACCTGGTGCCCAACCACTTCACCGGCGACAAGGTCGAAGACATCGTACCAGCGGCAGAATTACACCTCGTCGAAGGCCGCGCAGTGGTCGCCAAGCGCCTTAAGCCAGTCGCGGTGGAAGCTATCGTACGTGGCTATATCGTTGGCTCCGGCTGGAAGGAATACCAGAAGAGCGGCACCGTCTGCGGCATCCAACTGCCAGCGGGGCTCAAAGAAGCGGCCAAACTGCCGCAGCCGATCTTCACCCCCTCGACCAAGGCCGCTGTGGGCGACCACGACGAGAACATCAGTTTCGAACAGTGCGAAGCGATCATCGGCGCAGAGCTGGCCGCCAAAGTGCGTGATACCTCAATTGCCCTGTACAGCGCAGCGGTGGAATACGCAGCCACGCGCGGCATCATCATCGCCGACACCAAGTTCGAATTCGGCCTGGATAAAGACGGCACCCTGACCCTGATGGACGAAGCCCTAACGCCAGACTCCAGCCGCTTCTGGCCGGCAGACAGCTATGCAGAAGGCAAGAACCCGCCAAGCTTCGACAAACAGTTCGTGCGCGACTGGCTGGAATCCACCGGCTGGAACAAAGAGCCACCAGCCCCAGCAGTGCCCGCCGACGTCGCGCAGAAAACCGCCGACAAATACCGCGAAGCCCTGACACGCCTGACCGTCTAAGCCGCAGCAATACGCGCGTAAGCGCGACACAGAGGGGCGCTACGGCGCCCCTTTTTTGTGGCTTTCGGCCTGTACCGCGCTTTCGACATTTATTAACCGAGCTGAAACGCAAAAGCCCCTGACTTCGTTAAAAAGTCAGGGGCTTCGGTACTGCGATATGGCGGGAAGATAGGGATTTGAACCCTAGGTGCTATCGCTAACACAACGGATTTCGAATCCGTCCCGTTCGGCCACTCCGGCATCTTCCCGTGGCGGCGCGCATGATAACAGCTGAAGTGCGTTTGGCGAACCCCTGGTTTGAAATTTTTCACATACTTTCAGATGCTTGCGATCAAAGGCGGAGAGCTGGGGGGAAATCTGGAGAGTGATGGGGCTAAAAATCAGCTTAGAGGTCTGCGCTTATCCATCGAGCGTGGGCGTTTTTCGTTGCTTAGATGTGGGCTGCGCCTTAGGTAAGGCCGTAGCGACCCTCCCAGGATTCGACGGTTTCAACGTCCTGTTGGGGGCCTATCAGCTTCGAAGGTTCCAGCTCTTCCAGTTCTAGGTTCGTTCGGTCACTATTCGTGTTATCAAATAGCCATTACGACAAGGCAGTATTTACTCCGGGCAAAGGTTGCTCCCGGAG
>JBIHZW010000294.1:0-4546 GCA_044240245.1 Pseudomonas sp.
GGGCTGAACTTAGCCTGAGTCTGCTGCGAATAACAGATGAATTCAACTTCGAAAAGGAGACTCGACATGCCACATATCCTGCACCTGGACGCCAGCGCCCGCCCCGGCCTCGCCGGCAAGGATCTGCACGGCTCGCACAGCCGCAACCTCAGCCAACGCTTTGTCAGCCAATGGCTGGCCCACCGCGCGCAAGACAGCCTCACCTACCGCGACATCGGCCAGAACCCGCCCACCATCATCGACCACGACTGGATCGCCGCCTCCTTTACCCCGGAGGAGCAACGCGAGCCGTGGATGCAGGGCACGCTGACGGAGAGCGACCAACTGGTCGATGAATTGATTGCCGCAGACGTGCTGGTGATCGGCGCACCGCTCTACAACTTCAGCATGCCGGCCGCGCTCAAGGCGTGGATCGACCAGATCGTGCGCACCGGCAAAACCGTGGCATTCGACGACAGCAACCCACTCGATCCTTACGTGCCAATGCTCGCCGACCGCCCCCGGCATGCCGTCATCCTCTCAGCCCGAGGCGGAGTCGGCTTCGACGCCGGCGGCGCGATGGCCCATATGAACCATCTGGAACCCGGCCTGATCACCGCCCTCGGCTTTATCGGCATTACCCAGGTGCACCAGATTGCCATCGAGGGTCAGGAAGTCGGCGGTGAACTGCTGGCCGAGTCGGTGGCACAAGCCCTGAACAAGGTCGACGCCTTGGTAACGCAACTGCAGCAGGCGCTGCAGGTAACCCGCACACCAGAGCCAGCCTGA
Source organism: Pseudomonas sp. (assembly GCA_044240245.1). Taxonomy (GTDB): domain Bacteria; phylum Pseudomonadota; class Gammaproteobacteria; order Pseudomonadales; family Pseudomonadaceae; genus Aquipseudomonas. The sequence goes on from JBIHZW010000294.1 coordinate 769, forward strand.
AACCAGCGGCTTGCACCACGGTGGCTGCGATGTAGGGAGGACAACGCCTGGCTATTGCCTCTTGTCCTCATTGCCATTGGGCTTAGGATCCAACAGCAGCGGCACAATATGCAGTATCAAAAGCGCCATCAGCGTGCCGAGCACAGCGGTCGCCTCATGCCCCAAGCCCACAGCCACACCTACAGCCGCCGTAGCCCATAGCCCGGCGGCAGTGGTCAGGCCTTGTACATCGGCAATTTTCTCGCCTTTGAGGATGGTGCCCGCACAGAGAAAGCCGATACCGGCGACTACGCCCTGAATCACTCGGCTCATGGCGTCGTGATCGGCACCATCCATCTCCAACAGCATGACAAAGATACTGGCCCCCAGGCACACCAGCATATGCGTGCGCACACCGGCCGCCTTGCCCTTTACCTCGCGCTCATAACCAAGCAGCCCGCCCAGCAGCAGGGCCAGGGTCAGACGCAAGGTGGCGCGGGTCAGGTTCTCTACTTGGCCAAGGTCGGAAAATTCGGCCAGCAGAGTTGTCAGAATACGCTCGGTGATGTCCATCTACCTCTCCAGCTCAGGCCCTTTAGGCTCTGAGTCAGGAGTGGCGCAATAGGTTCGACTTATCCGGCGATGCCAGCCCGATCCGCCAATCTTCACGCAGGCAAATAGCGCATTACCGGAGGTGCCGTCCCACGGGACGATCTTTTCGTAATCATGCTCAAGCACATGCACGTCAAAGTACGGCTGCAACAGCGCCTGTAGCTCAGTGAAACTCACCGCAACCATGGGATGTTCGTCATGCCACAGCAGGGTTTCAGCGGCGGTCGACTTCTCAATACTGAGTTTCAGCGTTTGCTGCTCGCCCTCACCGCTGTAATGCCAACCGGAGCTAAAGGTGAACAGGCCGTCGTCATGCTGGGTGCTATGGCTGGCGAATAAGCGGTTGTCGATCTTGCCCTTGTCGACCACGTTAAAGCAGAACAGACCATTGGTTTCGAGCGCCGCATGCACGCTGGCGATGCAGGCTTTCAACCGCTCAAGGGCGCCGCTGTAATGGATGGAATAGAGGAAGCAGGTAATCAGGTCCTGCGGCTCATCCACCGTAAAACCACACATATCCTGCAGGGCAAACCGGGCTTGCGGGCAGCGAATGGCGGCCTTGTCCAGCATGGGCTGGTTGATATCGAGGCCACTGCTTATATAGCCGGCATCGATAAAATGGCGCACATGCGGCCCGGTGCCACAAGCCAGATCAAGGTGGCGGCTACCGGCGTTACCAAACAGCTGCTGCAGCCGGTGGATACAGTGGCTTTGCGCCTGGTAGTCGATATCCGCGCACATCAGATCGTAATAATCAGACAGGTCGGTATAGAGGGCATTAACGGACATAGTGACCTGATGAGGGGCGAGCGGCTTCGGCGGGCGCGCATCATAGCCCAAGCGTGGCCGCCCTCGTTCAGATCCCGCCCACTGACTCGTGGCAAGGATCAAACCCGCAGGCGTTACAATGCCGCCCACGCCGACAGCCCAATCGCGCACGCCCCGGAGCCAGACTGACGATGTTCACCCTTGTACACCTGGACACCCCGCCACCCGAGTCACTGAAAAGCCAGATTCTGCAGATGGTGGTGGACTACCTCAGCGACATCAGCCCGGTGTCGCTGACGCCCAGCAATCCCCTCTACCAGCTGTACCAGTATGTGATTGGCTACGAGATGCACCTGTATCTGCAGGCGATGGACAGCGCCCTGAATACCAGCGCGCGGTTGATCCTCGCTCTGGATGATCAAGACCCGTCGCAGGTACTGGGCTTTGCCCTGTATCTGCCGGCCAAGGATGATCCCGAAGCCTGTAGCCTGGCCTATATGGCGGTGCAGGCCAGCCAGCGCCGCCACGGCATTGCCCGCGCCATGCTGCAACAGATGATCAACCGTCACCCGCATGCCGAGCTGGCCTGCGTGGCAGGCAAGGTCGCGACCTTCGAGGCCATGGGTTTTCAGGTGCTGGCAGCGCGCGGGCCGCAAGTGCTGATGAACACCAGAGCCTACAGCTCGGACGGCATGCTGGCCGTGCAGGACCTGGCGCCGATCTTCCAGTCCACGGAAGTCCGGCAGATCCACGCCTATCTGGTGAAGCAGCACGGCAAGCGGGCCATGAGCGATGCGGAGAAACAGCGCGACCGTCACCTCGACCAGATGAGCCAACAGGCTCAGACGCTGGTACGTGAACGCCTCACCGTGCATTGATGGAACAACCATAACGCTGGCGAACCGCGCAGACAGGGCAGTATATTCACGGCCATGACGTCAAACCCTAACCTGCCTCACGACAAACTACTGGATCTGCTGCTGGACGTTGTCTGCGTAGTGGATAAGGACGGCCGCTTTCTCTCGGTCAGCGCGGCCAGCGAGCGGGTTTTCGGTTATCGGCCCGAAGAAATGATTGGCCGCACCGCCTTTGAAATGATGCACCCGGACGACCGCGTCCCCAGCCGAGCGCTGGTAGAGCGCATCAACTCAGGCCAACCCTCACATGACCATGAGAACCGCTATGTCCATAAAGACGGGCATATCGTGCACATCATGTGGTCTGCGCAATGGCTTGAGGCCGAGCAGGTACGGGTTGGCGTGGCCCGTGATATTACTCGGCGCAAACGTGCCGAGGCGATGCAGGCCGCGTTGTATGCGGTATCAGAAGCGGCTCACGCGGTTGATGATCTGCATGCGCTCTACAAACGAGTGCACGAGGTAATCGCTGAGTTGCTGCCGGCCAAGAACTTCTCCGTAGCGTTATACGACGCCACGCATGACCAGCTCAGCGTTGCCTATCCGGTTGATCAAGCTGAAGCACCGCCGCCGACAACACCGCTAAGCTCCGCCCCCTTCTATGCCGAGGTGATTCGCGCCGGTAAAGCCTTGCTGTTAACCCCTGCAACAGCCGCGCAGAAGCTTGCCCAAAGTGGCGCAGTGGCTGGCCAGCAGCCTCTGGACTGGCTCGGCGTACCGCTGCTATCGGGCACTCAGACCCTCGGCGCGCTGGTGCTGCAGAACCATGCGGGCAGCGTGCGTTACAACGAACAGGACCAGGAGCTGCTGCAGTTTGTAGCGAGCCAGGTGGCGGCTGCGATAGAGCGCAAGCGCACGCAGTCGCGCCTGGAGTTTCTCGCCCAGTACGACCAGCTGACTGAACTGTCGAACCGCACGCTGTTTCTCGACCGCTTACGCAGTGCGCTACTACGGGCCAAAAGAGACAGCCTGCGCCTGGCGGTGCTGTATCTCGATATGGATAACTTCAAACATATCAATGACACCTTCGGCCACAGCGCCGGCGACCTGCTGCTGCAGGAAGTCGCGCGGCGCCTGCGCCAGTGCGTGCGTGAATCCGATACGGTGGGCCGTTTGGGCGGCGACGAATTCGCGGTGATCGTCGACAACATCGGCCGCCAGGAAGATGCCACCCTGGTGGCCGAGAAGATTATTGCCGCCCTCAGCGCGCCTTACCTGCTGGAAGGGCAAAGCCTGATAAGTGCGCCAAGCCTGGGCATCGCGGTGCACCCCGAGCACGGCCAGAGTGAGCTGCAACTGGTGCGCCACGCGGATGAAGCCATGTACGTGGCCAAACGCAGTGGCGGCAAGCGTTATGTAGTGGTCGAGAAGCCGCTGAAATAAGGCTTGGCAGTTCTCGCGACGGATAGCCGCCTCTTCACGACCGTAAGCCGCGCCTACAGATAGGCCTCGATATTGCCGAGCGCCCGCGCCACGTACGCCTCCTTCTCCCCGACCGGCGC
>JBIHZW010000295.1:0-4542 GCA_044240245.1 Pseudomonas sp.
GTCGCTGGCCGGTCGGGTGACCTATCGCCGTGACGGCAAGGTGGAAAGCCAGCTGATCGACTTCCAGAAGCCGATTGCGATCATTCCCAACCTGGCCATTCACCTCAACCGTGAGGCCAACCAGGGCTGGGCGATCAACCAGCAGAACGAGTTGCCGCCGATCCTCGCGCAGATATCCGGCGATGAACCGGCCGATTTCCGCGCACTGATCACCGATCAACTGGCCCGCGAACACGACTTCAGCGCCGATGCGGTGCTCGATTACGAGCTGAGCTTCTACGACACCCAGAGTGCTGCAGTGATTGGCCTGAATGGCGACTTTATCGCCGGCGCGCGACTGGACAACCTGCTGTCCTGCTACGCCGGGCTGCAGGCGCTACTGGCGGCGCCGGATGAAGAAAGCTGCGTATTGGTCTGCACCGATCACGAGGAAGTCGGCTCCTGCTCGGCCTGCGGCGCCGACGGCCCGATGCTCGAACAGGTATTGCGCCGCGTGCTGCCGGACGGCGATGCCTTCGTGCGTACCATCCAGCGCTCGCTGCTGGTCTCGGCGGACAACGCCCACGGCGTGCACCCCAACTATGCCGACAAGCATGACCAGAACCACGGCCCCAAGCTCAACGCCGGCCCGGTGATCAAGATCAACAGCAACCAGCGCTACGCCACCAACAGCGAAACCGCCGGGTTCTTCCGCCATCTGTGCCTGGAAAATGAAGTGCCGGTGCAAAGCTTCGTCACCCGTAGCGACATGGGTTGCGGCTCGACCATCGGCCCGATCACCGCCAGCCAGCTGGGCGTGCGCACCGTGGATATCGGCCTGCCAACCTTCGCCATGCACTCGATCCGCGAACTAGCCGGCAGCCATGACCTGGCGCATCTGGTCAAAGTGCTGACAGCGTTTTACGCCAGCGCCGAGCTGCCGTGATGCTGACGGGGAGCTGTTTGTGCGGTGCGCTGGCCTACAGCGTGGCGCGCCTGGACAAGCCCATTGGCCACTGTCACTGCCTGACGTGCCAGAAAGCTCATGCAGCCCCGTTCGCCACTACGGCGGGCGTGCTGCGTGAGGATTTTCGCTGGCTGCGTGGTGAAGACAAGCTCTCCAGCTATGAATCTTCACCGGGAAAGCTGCGCCACTTCTGTTCGGTCTGCGGCTCTCAGCTGGTGGCTGAACGACCTGCCCAGCCCCATGTAATCATCCGCGTGGCCACGCTGGATCAGGACCCCGGCGAACGCCCTGCCCAGCATATCTGGACCAGCCATGACCGACCCTGGCTGGCAACCGCAGCGCTGCCTAGCCATGACGAGTGGCCGCCAGGCCGCTAAGTCACTCCGGCACCTCGACGCTCACATGCAGAGCGTCATGGCGCCAGAACTCCAGATCGCAATCAATCAACCGGCCATGCTGATCGCGGTTGATCCGCACGATACGCAGCGCCGGGCTGCCCACCGCCACTTTCAATGCCGACGCGGCTTCGCTGTGCAACGCCGTGGGCACCATATCGAAACGCACTCGGCCGTAATGAATGCCGTATTCGCTGGCGTACAGCTCGGTGAGCGAACGGGTCAGGTCGAAATCCAGAATACCGGCGAAGTAATTCGGGTTGAGGTAGTGCTCGACATACAGCACCAGACGGCCGTCGATGCGCCGTGCGCGGCGGATCTGGTAGACGCTGGACAGCGCCGGCAAGGCCAGTAGCTGGCAGATCTCGGCGCTGGCCGGAATCAGCTTGGCGCTCAGCACTTCGGTGGCCGGCACCCGGCCCTGTTCGCCGACCATGGCGTGGAAGTGGCTGCGCACCAGCGGGTTGTAGGCCACGCGCGGCGGCGAAACAAACCAGCCGCGACGCTCCTCGCGGTAGATCAGCCCCTGGGCCTCAAGCTGGCCCAGCGCCTCACGCAGGGTGATGCGCGTGGTATCGAATACCTCGCTGAGCTTGCGCTCGGCCGGCAACTGACTTCCCGACGGCAACAGACCGTGTTCGATCTGCTCTTCCAATGCCCGGCATATAGCTGTGACTGCCCGCGGCGCTTCATCGCGCATCAAGACCTCCAAAATTGGACTAGTCCAGCCCCATTTCGGGGCATCAACCTGTGGGTGCAGCAGTAAAAACCATGTTGCAAGTTTAAGCAGTCTTGATGACTACGCCATGACAACTTTCTTTCACCGCCAGTAAAAGCTGATAAAACTTGGCCTGCACGCCATACATGACTGAATTTGTTCATGGTCTACGCTAGTGGTGCGCCAGTTTGTGCAACCCGGCTCGAGCCGGTAAATGACCAACATACATAAAACTGTCATTTAACAAGCCTAAATTGGCCTGGGTCTTGCTGATCTAGACCAGTACTTTTCACTGCACGCACTTCAATCGCAAAGGAGTTTCCAATGAAACAACTGCTGCTGGCTTCACTGATGGGCTCAGCCATCGCCCTGGCCACCTCGGCCCTGGCTGCTGAAACGGACTTGCAAGCACTGGAAAAGGCCGCGCGCGCAGAAGGCGCGGTGAACAGTGTGGGCATGCCGGACAGCTGGGCCAACTGGAAGGACACCTGGGTTGACCTGAACAAACTGTATGGCTTGAAGCATATGGACACCGACATGAGCTCGGCCCAGGAAATTGCCAAGTTCGCCGCTGAAAAAGACAACGCCACCGCCGATATCGGCGACGTAGGCGCGGCCTTTGGCCCCATCGCTGTGCAGCAGGGTGTTACCCAAGCCTACAAACCCAGCACCTGGGAACAGATTCCGACCTGGGCCAAGGACGCTGACGGCCACTGGATGCTCGCCTACACCGGCTCCATTGCCTTTATCGTCAACAAGCAGCTGGTCAAGGACCTACCACGCTCCTGGGCCGACCTGAAACAAGGTAAGTACAAGGTCGCCATCGGTGACGTCAGCGCCGCCGCCCAGGCGGTGAACGGTGTGCTGGCCGCGTCCATCGCCAACGGCGGCGACGAGAAGAACATCCAACCGGGCCTGGATTTCTTCGCAGAAATCGCCAAACAGGGCCGCCTGGGCCTGTCCAACCCGACCATCCAGACCCTGGAAAAAGGTGAAGTGGAAGTCGGCATCGTCTGGGACTTCAACGGCCTGTCCTACCGCGACCAGATCGACCCAAGCCGCTTCGAAGTGCTGATCCCATCCGACGGTTCGGTGATCTCCGGCTACACCACAGTGATCAACAAGTACGCCAAGAACCCCAACGCAGCCAAGCTGGCGCGTGAGTACATCTTGAGCGACGCCGGCCAGATCAACCTGGCCAAGGGCAACGCTCGGCCGATCCGCGCCGAGCACCTGACCCTGCCAGCCGAAGTGCAGGCCAAGCTGCTGCCGAATGAGCAGTACGCCAAGGTGCAGCCGATCAAAGACCCAGCTGCCTGGGAAGCCACCTCGAAAGCACTGCCACAGCTGTGGCAGGAAAATGTGATCATCGAAATGCAATAAACGCTCGTCCACAGCCCGGCGCTCGCCGGGCTGTGTTTTTCTCAAGGAAATCGCTCGATGAAACACAACGTCATCCTGGTGGTACTGGATGGCCTGAACTATGAGGTGGCCCGCCATGCGCTGGGGCATCTGCAGGCCTACTGCGGCGCTGGCCGCGCTGCGCTGTACAAGCTCGAGTGCGAGCTGCCCTCGCTGTCCCGCCCACTCTACGAATGCATCATGACCGGCGTAGCGCCGATCGACAGCGGCATCGTGCACAACGATGTGGTGCGCCTGTCCAACCAGCGCAGCATTTTCCACTACGCCCGTGCTGCCGGTCTTTCCACCGCTGCAGCGGCCTATCACTGGATGAGCGAGCTGTATAACCGCGCGCCCTTCGATGCGGCCCGCGACCGCCATACCAGCGACAGCGCCCTGCCGATCCAGCAAGGTCATTTCTATTACGCCGACCACTACCCGGACTCGCACCTATTCGCCGATGCCGAGCACCTGCGCGTGCAGCACAAGCCGAATTTCCTGCTGGTGCATCCGATGAATATCGACGACGCCGGCCACAAATTTGGCCTGGACTCGCCGCAATACCGCAACAGCGCGCGACACGCCGATCTGCTGCTGGCCGAATACCTGCAGCGCTGGCTGGATGCTGGCTACCAGGTGCTGGTCACTGCCGACCACGGCATGAACAACGACCGCTCGCACAACGGCCTGCTGCCGGAAGAGCGCGAAGTACCGTTGTTCGTTGCTGGCAGCGCCTTCAGCCTGGATGGCAACGCGCAGCCACGGCAGACCGAATTGTGCGGCACCATCTGTGCCCTGCTCGGTGCCGCGCATGACAAACCCTGGTGCAAGGAACTGCTCAAGTGACGGCAAGCAAACCCCGCGGCAAGTGGCTGGCCCTGCTGTGCCTGCTGCCCTTCGCGATCTTCTTTATTGCCTTCCAGATCGCCCCGCTGGTGTGGGTTGCGGTACACAGCCTGAGCGTCGGCGACGCCTGGGGCCTGGGCAATTACGAGAAGATCTTCAGCTCCAAGTTCTACCTGCAAGCAATCAAACACAGCCTGCAGATCGCCTTCTGGTCGAGCCTGTTCGGCATCGTCATC
>JBIHZW010000296.1:0-4531 GCA_044240245.1 Pseudomonas sp.
GACATACCAGCTGTCACCGAACCGCCCGGGGAGTTGATGTACAGATGAATGTCCTTGTCCGGATTTTCCGCCTCAAGGAACAACAGTTGCGCACAGATCAGGTTGGCCATGTAGTCCTCTACAGGGCCGACAAGAAAGATCACTCGCTCTTTGAGCAGGCGCGAATAGATGTCGTAAGCGCGCTCACCACGAGCCGTCTGCTCGACAACCATAGGTACCAGGCCGCCAGCGGCTTGGATATCAGGCATTTGCTGCATAAAAGGATTGCGGGACATGCGGCACTCGCTCCCTAAATAGTCATGTCACAAATACGCATAAGCCAGCGCGGAGGCTGGCTTATGGCGTGTTCGAACGAGGTAAAGAAATCAGGCGGCTTGTGGTGCTTCTACCGGCTTGACAGCTTCTTCGTACGAGACCGCTTTATCGGTCACGTTGGCCTTCTGCAAAACAGTATCTACAACTTGCTCTTCCAGTACAACCGAACGTACTTCGTTCATTTGTTGGTCGTTTTTGTAGTACCAGGCCACAACCTGCTCAGGCTCTTGGTAAGCCGAAGCCATTTCCTGAATCATTTCGCGAACGCGGGCGTCATCCGGCTTCAGCTCACACTGCTTGACCACTTCAGCCACGACCAGACCCAGCACAACGCGGCGCTTGGCTTGCTCTTCGAACAGCTCAGCTGGCAGCTGCTCAGGCTTGAGGTTGCCACCGAACTGCTGAACGGCCTGCACGCGCAGACGATTCACTTCGTTACTGATCAGTGCTTTCGGCACTTCGATCGGGTTGGCAGCCAGCAGACCGTCCATCACTTGGTTCTTAACCTTGGATTTGATGGCCTGGCGCAGCTCGCGCTCCATGTTCTTGCGCACTTCAGCGCGGAAGCCTTCCAGGCCGCCTTCTTTCACGCCGAACAGGGCGAAGAAGTCATCATTCAGCTCAGGTAACTGAGGCGCCGCGATGCTGTTGACGGTGACGGTGAACTCGGCAGTTTTACCCGCCAGATCGAGGTTCTGATAATCAGCCGGGAAAGTCGGGTTGATTACGCGCTCTTCGTCAGCTTTGGCGCCCACCAGAGCATCTTCAAAGCCAGGAATCATGCGGCCGGAGCCGAGAACCAGCTGAGTACCCTTGGCCGAACCGCCAGCGAAGGCTTCACCGTCGATCTTGCCAACGAAATCGATGTTCAGTTGGTCGCCATTTTCGGCAGCGCGCTCGACGGCTTCGAAACGGGTGTTCTGCTTGCGCAGGATTTCCAGCATGTTGTCGACGTCAGCATCAGCTACGTCAGCCTGCAGGCGCTCGATGGCAATAGAATCGAAGCCAGCAACGGTGAATTCAGGGAATACTTCGAAGGTCGCAACGTATTCCAGATCCTTGCCCTTCTCGAACGACTTCGGCTCAACGGCCGGAGCGCCAGCTGGATTGAGCTTCTGCTCAACAACGGCTTCGTAGAAAGTGGATTGGATCAGATCGCCCAGAGCTTCCTGGCGCGCAGCATCTTCATAACGCTGACGGATCACGCTCATTGGCACTTTGCCAGGACGGAAACCAGGGACCTTGGCACGACGGGCAGTCTGCTGCAGACGCTTGTTGACTTCAGTCTCGATGCGCTCAACAGAGACGCCAACGGTCATACGGCGCTCGAGAGCAGAGGTACTTTCAACAGAAACTTGCATGGATAATCCTCGTTGCACAGACATAAGCCGGCCGCTTGCCGGCCCCTAATCAAGGGCATGCATTCTAGAGGGTCGATTTGCAGAAGTCACCCTAGATGCAGGCGGCAAACGGGAGGGAGTTAAAAGATGGTGCGGACGGAGAGACTCGAACTCTCACGCCTTGCGGCGCTGGAACCTAAATCCAGTGTGTCTACCAATTCCACCACGTCCGCGTGGTAAAGCCTTATACAAAAACGCCAGGAATTAACCTGGCGCCTTGGAATATGGGGTGGACGATGGGGATCGAACCCACGACAACAGGAGTCACAATCCTGCGCTCTACCAACTGAGCTACGCCCACCATATTGCATTCTGCTTGAGCCAAGACCGCCAAATGGCACGCCCGGCAGGACTCGAACCTGCGACCATCCGCTTAGAAGGCGGATGCTCTATCCAGCTGAGCTACGGGCGCCTATCCATCTGCAGATGCAGACTTAAAGCTTTCGGCTTCGGAAAAAACTTTGCAGCTTCGACCTTTGCCGTCTTACCCAGCGACTGGCTGTGCTCGACAAGCGGGGCGAATGTTATAGAGGCAGTTTCAGGTCGTCAACAGGAAAAGTTAAAAAAATTCAGCCATTTAAAGGAGTTACGCGAAAACCGCGGCGTGCGCCTTTGCCCCACAGCATGGTCATGCGAGAATGCGCGTCCTTTTTCCATCCTTTCTTTATGGTTAACCAAGCGCAATGACCGCACAACTGATCGATGGCAAAGCAATTGCCGCCAGCCTGCGCCAGCAGATCGCCCAACGTGTCGCCGAACGACGTCAGCAAGGCCTGCGCGCACCCGGGCTGGCGGTGATTCTCGTCGGTAGCGACCCTGCGTCCCAGGTCTACGTTTCGCACAAGCGCAAAGACTGCGAAGAAGTCGGCTTCGTCTCGCAGGCCTATGACCTGCCAGCTAGCACCGGCCAGGACGAGCTGATGGCATTGATCGACCGCCTGAATGACGAACCGAGCATCGACGGCATTCTGGTGCAGCTGCCACTGCCGGAACACCTCGACGCGTCTCTATTGCTGGAGCGCATTCGCCCGGATAAAGACGTTGATGGCTTCCACCCCTACAACATCGGTCGCCTGGCCCAGCGCATGCCACTGCTGCGTCCCTGCACCCCGAAAGGCATCATGACCCTGCTGCAAAGCACCGGCGTTGACCTGTATGGCATGCACGCGGTAGTGGTTGGCGCTTCGAATATCGTCGGCCGGCCGATGGCAATGGAACTGCTGCTGGCCGGCTGCACCGTCACCGTGACCCACCGCTTCACCAAAGACCTGCCCATGCATGTCGGCCAGGCCGATATCGTCGTGGTAGCGGCTGGCAAGCCTGGCCTGGTGCACGGCGAGTGGATCAAGCCTGGCGCCATCGTCATCGACGTTGGCATCAACCGTCAGACCGACGGCAAGCTGATTGGCGATGTGGTTTATGAAACCGCCCTGCCCCGCGCCGGCTGGATTACCCCAGTACCAGGCGGCGTTGGTCCGATGACCCGCGCCTGCCTGCTGGAAAACACCCTGCATGCCGCCGAGCATCTGCACGACTGAGTGCAGCGCTGGCGGAAATAGAAAACGGCACCTCAGGTGCCGTTTTTTTATGCTTGAGCTCAACCCATTGCGTCAGTCGCGGGCTTGTTCCCAGGATTTCAGCAGCTCGTTGTAGTTGATGGTTTCACCCTTGGGCTTCTCGTTGGCCAGTTTCGGCTTCGGTGCGCCAGGCTGATCCAGCCAGTACTGCGGATCTTTCGGCTCGTTGAGCTTCGGCCCACATTCGCCGAGCACGCCGGAACGCTCCAGGCGACCCAGCATGGTGTCCTGCGCCGCTGCCAGGCCATCCAGCGCCTCTTGTGGCGACTTGTCGCCGCTGGCTGCTTCGGCAATGAATTGCCACCACAGCTGAGCCAGTCGTGGGTAGTCAGGCACGTTGGTACCGGTCGGCGTCCACTGCACCCGCGCTGGACTGCGATAGAACTCCACCAGGCCGCCGAGTTTCGGCGCAACGTCGGTCATGGCTTGCGAGTTGATATCCGACTCACGAATCGGCGTCAGGCCAACCAGGGTCTTTTTCAGCGAGACAGTTTTCGAAGTAACGAACTGCGCGTAGAGCCAGGCGGCCAGACGCTGTTTCTCTGGGGTGGATTTGAGGAAGGTCCAGGAACCGGCGTCCTGATAGCCCAGCTTCATGCCCTCTTCCCAGTACGGCCCTTTCGGTGAAGGCGCCATGCGCCACTTCGGCGTGCCGTCTTCATTTACTACCGGCAGACCTGGCTTGGTCATGTCAGCGGTAAAGGCGGTGTACCAGAAGATCTGCTGGGCGATGCTGCCCTGCGCCGGCACCGGGCCGGACTCGGAGAAGGTCATGCCCTGGGCTTCTGGCGGCGCGTACTTGCGCATCCAGTCGACATACTTGGTGGTGGCATACACCGCCGCCGGACCATTGGTATCGCCGCCACGGGCGACGCTGGAACCCACCGGACGGCAGCCGTCTACGCGAATACCCCACTCATCCACCGGCAAGCCGTTAGGCAGCCCCTTGTCGCCGCCGCCAGCCATGGAGAACCAGGCATCGGTGAAGCGCCAGCCCAGGGATGGGTCTTTCTTGCCGTAATCCATATGGCCGTAGATGCGCTGGCCATCGATTTCCTTGACCTTCTCGGAGAAGAACTCGGCGATGTCTTCATAGGCCGACCAGTTGACCGGCACGCCCAGCTCGTAGCCGTAGATTTCCTTGAATTTGGCCTTCAATTCCGGACGTTCGAACCAGTCGGCGCGGAACCAGTAGAGATTGGCAAATTGCTGATCCGGCAACTGATATAGCTTGCCGTC
>JBIHZW010000298.1:0-4507 GCA_044240245.1 Pseudomonas sp.
CGTTGAGCTGGCCTTTCTCGATCTGGTAATGCAGGTCGAGATTGAGGCGGCCCTTGCGGATGCGGAAGCCGGCGAACTTGCCGGAGTAGGGCGTGAGGGTTGTCAGCTCGACATTCTTGAAGCTGGTGGCGATATCCAGGCTGTTCATGGGGTCGAACGGCGTCAGCTTGCCCTTGATGCTGACCGGCGCGTACTTGTCGACCTTGCCCTTAATATCGACGCTGGCGGTTTTCGGGCTCTGGTTGTCGAGTGTGCCGATCTGGCCGTTGAGTTGCTGAATAGCCGTGGCGAAGTTGGGCGTCAGGCTGAAGTCGGCAAAATTCGCCGAACCATCCTTGATGCTGATACCGCCGATGCGCATCGGCAGCGGTTTACTTGCCGCAGCGGGCTTGGCGTTAGCCTCTGCCGGCTGTGGAATCATCAGATCGTTGATATTGGTGGTCAGGTCTTCGTTGATGATAAAGCGCACATAGGGCTGCTGCAGTTTGACCTGGCCGATCACCAGGCCCTTGCCGTGTTGATAGTCGATGCCTTCCACCAGCACTTGCTGCCATTTAAGGAAGTCGCGGTCCTTGAGCGTGTCGAGGGTATGCAGCTGGCTGATCTCGGCCTGCCCGCCAATGCTGAAGGCCAGCGGTTCGACGCTCTGCAGGTCAACCGCCAGGTCACTGCCCAGCTTGCCGCTGCGCAGTTCCAGACGCACGAAGGGGCTCAGGTAGGTCTGCGCCAGGCGCAGGTCGATATCGCGGGTGGCAACCTGCAGCTTGGCCGTGGTCGGAGTCAGTTGCACCTGGCCGTCGGCCTTGATCTGCCCGGTCTTGTTCACTCCGGTGTCGAGCTTGAGAGCGAAGGGCGAGGTGCCCAGGCTGTCGAAGTCGTTTAGATCAAGGTTGAGTGGTGCCAGGTCGATTTTGACTTCCGCGCCGCCGGCGCGGTCGGCCAGATGCACCTGATAGTCGCGCAATTGCACGTCACGCAGGATCACCTGCCAAGGTTTGCTGGGCTCTTCCGGCTGGCCTGCCGTGGCGGTTTCCAGGTCGGCGGATTGCTCTGCGGTGGTCGGTTCGCTTGGCTCTTTTACCGGCTCGGCTTCCGTTGCTGCCGAGCCTGCGCCACCCTCATTTGGAGCTGGAGCTGGAGCTGGAGCTGGAGCTGGAGCTGGAGCTGGAGCTGGAGCTGGAGCTGGAGCCGGTTTGGCGGGTTGGCTGGCCAGCAGCTTCTGCCAGTCGAGCTGGCCATCGGCCTCGCGTGCGGCCCAGGTTTCCAGCTTCTGACTCCGAATCTTGCCAACGATGACTTGCTGCTTGGCCAGGTCCACGCTGGTTTCGCTGATATCCAGGCTTTCCAGGCGCAGCAGCGGTTTGTCCGCCGGGCTTTTGATGGCAAAGCTGCTGACGCTGAGCTGGGTGTTGCTCAGTAGCAGTTCGGTGCCTTTGGCGAGGTTCAGGCTGTAATCGCTGTTGAGGTTGACGATACCGTCTTCCAGAACCAGCGGCACAGCATCGCGCACGTAGGGCCACACGCCTTTCAGCTTGCCGTCAGTGAGTTTCAGATTGCCGCTGGAGCTGATCGGCACCAGGCTGATGCGCCCGGTCCAGTCAAGGCGTCCGCCTTGCGGGCCGGTGGCGACCAGGCTCATGTCGGCATTGTCGTCGGGCAGGGTGCTGAGGTTGAACAGCTCGAAGTTGAGGTCGTCGTAGATAAACTCGATGGGCTCGCTAGGGCGCAGGTCCTGAAAGTGCACGTTGCCGCCACTCAGTTTGATTCGCGCGATACGCAGCGGGAACGGTTCGCCGGCGGGTTCTTCGACCGCAGGTTGCGGGCTGGGCGGCACTTTGAACAGTTGGGTCAGATTAAGCCGGCCGTCTTTGCCGAACAGCACTTCGCTGTGCGGCTTGTCCAACTCGATATCGGCCAGGTGCAATACGCCTCTCCACAGGCTATCGAGTTGCAGATTGGCATACAGGCGTTCGAAGGCGATCTGCTGCTGGTCGGCTTCGCCAATCTGCAGGCCCCAGAGGCTGAGCTCCAGGGTGAACGGGTTGAGTTGCAGGCGTTGCAGGGTGGCGGGTACTTCGGCGTATTGCGCCAGTTGCTGGTTGGCGATGCGCAAACCGATACCTGGCAGAATCAGAAAGCCCAGCAGGCTGTAGAGGGCAACGGCGATGGCAATGGCGCTGGCAGCGCGCTTTATTCCTTTAAGCATAAAACGTCATCTATCCCGACGAGAAGTGCCTTGGAGTATGGCACGCGTGTGCAGTTCCGCAGAGGCTCTGCGTGGGGATTTTCTGCGAACTTGCGCGGGGATCAGAACTGCAGGATCAGGGTCTTCAGCGGTGGCTGGCCATCCTGCGAGGGGAAGTCCGCAGCCGGCGGCAGCACCTGGCAATCGCGCACCGGGCGGCCGAGCTTTTCCGCGCAGCGCAGCACCTGCTCGCGCCAATCGGCCATGGCGACTTTTGCCAGATTGTTGCAGCAGATCAGCACACCATCATCGGCGGTGGCGAGAATCGCCGGCTTGAGCAGGCTCTGGTAATCGCGCAGCAGATCGACGGTGCCGAAAGCGCTCTTGGCCCAGGCCGGTGGGTCGAGTAGCACCAGATCGAACTGGCGTTGCTCAAGGCGCGGATAGTGCGGCAGCTTCTGCCCGCGACGGGCGTTGATCGGCAGCCCCGCCAGCTGGCGAATCGCTGGGAAGTAATCCGATTGCACAAACTGCATGGGTTGCAGCTGCGGATTGAGCTGGCCATTCTCGCGACCGACCGCCAGGTTGCCCTCGGCAAAATCCAGGTTAAGCACCTCGCTGGCCCCTCCTGCAGCCGCACTCAAACCGACGCCACAGGTGTAGGCGAATAGGTTGAGCACCGATTTACCGGCGCTGTGCGCTTTGACCCAGCCGCGGGCGTTGCGCAGGTCGAGAAACAGCAGCGGATCTTGCCCAGCATGGCGGCCGCGCACGCGGTAATTGAGCCCCCATTCATGGCCGATCAGGTCTTCCAGTGCCACCGGCGCGGCCTGGTAGACCGCATCAGTGCGGTCGATCCGCGAGTTGCCCTGAGAGCGGTCGTTGTAGACCAGTAGCAGTTGCGTGCCGAGGTTGGCCTGACACTGCTCGGCCAGTTGCAGCAGTTCGTCACGACTCAGGCTCTGGTGGAAGCTCTGTACCAGCAGTTGCGGGCCGTAACGGTCGATGGTCAGGCCGCCGGCACCTTCCTGGCTGCCATGGAACAGGCGATAGCAGTCAGTGCCTTGCTGATGCAGTGTAGTCAGCAGGTCTTGACGGTTATGCAGTGCGGCGCGCAGCGCCTGATCGAGAGAGGGCATGCGCGGCGACTCGAAAAAGGAGGGCGCGCAGTTTATCAAGATTCACCTGTTGGGACGCAGGCTCGGCAAAAACAGCAAGGGCACCCTAAGGTGCCCTTTAATTTGCGAGTGTTATTTGATCAGACGATGCGGTTAGCGCCAGTGCGGTCAGCGCCACCTTCGGCTACGCGGTTAGCGCCAGTGCGGTCAGCGCCACCTTCGGCTACGCGGTTAGCGCCAGTGCGGTCAGCGCCACCTTCGGCTACGCGGTTAACGCCTGTACGGTCAGCACCATCAGCAGCGATACGGTTGCGCCCGGTGCGGTCAGCGCCGTCAGCAGCTACGCGGTTACCGCCGGTGCGATCGGCACCATCTTCAGCTATGCGGTTGATGCTGGTACGGTCAAAACCATCAGCGGCGATACGGTTGCTCAAGGTGCGTTCTGCACCGTCTGCGGCGAAAACATTGCTGGTCAGGCTGGCGGCAAGCAGGGAAGCGATCAGGTACTTGTTCATCTGGGTGTCCTCGGAAGAGTGGGGTAAGTGGCTACGGGGCTAATGTTGCGCCGCAGCCCGACTCTTGAGAAACGCAGGTGGTCAATAGCAATCATCATTGCTGTCGATGGTAAATAAAAAAGCCGGCTCCCTGATTGATGGGGCCGGCTTTTTTGTCGCTGTAGCTGAGCGGTGTGATCAGGTCCGTTCGATCGCCAGTGCCACGCCCTGGCCACCGCCGATACACAGGGTGGCGAGGCCTTTCTTGGCGTCGCGCTTGATCATTTCGTGTAGCAGGGTGACCAGCACGCGGCAGCCGGAGCCGCCAATCGGGTGGCCGAGAGCGATGGCGCCGCCGTTGACGTTGACCTTGCTGGCGTCCCAATTCAGTTCCTTGCCGACTGCCAGAGCTTGCGCGGCAAAGGCTTCGTTGGCTTCGATCAGGTCCAGGTCAGCCAGGTTCCAGCCGGCCTTGGCCAGGCAGCGCTGGGTGGCGCTGACCGGGCCGATGCCCATGATCGCCGGGTCGACGCCGGCATTGGCGTAGCTGGCGATCTTCGCCAGTACCGGCAGGCCGAGGGCCTGGGCTTTTGCAGCGCTCATCAGCAGCACGGCGGACGCACCGTCGTTAAGGCTGGAGGCGTTGCCGGCGGTGACGCTGCCGTCCTTCTTGAACGCAGGCTTGAGTTTAGCCAGGGATTCGGCGGTGG
>JBIHZW010000297.1:0-4507 GCA_044240245.1 Pseudomonas sp.
TGCGATTGCGGTTTCCAGCTTGAAGCGGCTCTGCGCGCGATTGCCAATGAAGGCCGTGGCGTTCTGCTCTATCTGCGTCAGGAAGGCCGTGGCATTGGCCTGCTGAACAAAATCCGCGCCTATGAGCTGCAGGACGGCGGCGCCGATACCGTTGAGGCCAATGAGCGTCTGGGTTTCGGCGCTGACCAACGCGACTATGCGATCTGCCTGCCGATGCTCGATCACCTGGGCATCACCCAGCTCAAGCTGATGACCAATAACCCGCGCAAGGTCAAGGCGCTGGGCGATATGGGCATCAATGTGGCGACCCGCGTGCCGCTGCAGATTGATCACAACCCGCATAACAAAAAATACCTCGCGACCAAGGCCGGCAAACTCGGGCATATGCTCGGCAGCCTGCATCAGGGCGAGGTTGAGGAAAGCCTGTGACGCGCGGCGAAGTGCGCCGGCGGCTAGCGCTGGAGTGGTGGCGGCAACTGGCCGTGACCCTGGTGCCGCTGTTTGTGCTCAACCTGCTGTTTGGTTCCGAGCAGAAAACCGGCCTGCTGACCATGCCGCTGTTTATCGCCGGCCTCGCTTCGATGTTTGTCAGCCTGCCGCTGTTCAGCGCCTACAAACGCGCGCTGGTGGCCACAGAAAAAGCCCTCGATACAGCAGATGAACACGATGCCTGGCTGGAGCTGGCGCGTGTACGCCGCCTGGCCTTTCTCGGAGCGGCGCTGCCGGCCTGGATCGCAGCCATTGCAGTATTCGCCGGCCTGGAGGCGATTCCGCTGATCCTTCTGGCGATCTCCAGCATCGTTTTGCTGTATCTCTACCGCATTCCTCGCCAACTAGGCTGATGCGCGCCACCACTTTCTGTTTGCTGTTGTTGCTGGCGCTGCCCGCCGCAGCGGTCGAGCGGGTGGTGACTTTGGCGCCGTCGCTGACTGAAATCATGCTGGAGCTGGATGCGGGCGATCTGCTGGTCGGCCTGCTCGATGGCGGTGAGCGCCCGGCAGCGGTGGCGCAGCTACCTTCCGTGGGCCGTTATGGCCAGCTTGAGTTGGAAAGCCTGCTCGAACTGCAACCCGATCTGGTGCTGCTCTGGCCCGACAGCATCAGCAGCGCGCAACGCCAGCAGCTGCAGCGTCTGGGGATTCCCCTGCTGATCGTCGAACCACGCAAGCTGGCTGATCTGGCGGAGAACTTCGTCGACATCGGCGCGCGTACCGGCCGCGCCGAGCAGGGCCGGCAACTGCATCAGCAATTCAATAGCGGCCTGGCTGCGCTGCGTCAGCGTTATCAGCGTAAGCAGCCGTTGCGTCTGTTCTATCAGGTCTGGGATACGCCGCTGTACACCATAGGCGGCCAGCAAATCATCAGCGACGCCCTGCGTATCTGTGGCGCCGAGAATGTATTTGCTGAACTCAGCTTGCCTGCGCCGCAGGTCAGCGTGGAGGCGGTGCTGCAAGCGAACCCTGAGGTGATTCTGGCCGGCGTGCAAGGGCAGCTGGACGCCTGGCGCATTTGGCCGGGTGTGGCGGCGGTTGAGCGTAAGCAGCTGTGGCTGGTGCCGGATGCAGGCCTGGAGCGGCCGAGCTTTCAGATGCTGGCGGCCATCGAGCGTCTGTGTGAGGTATTGAGCAAGGCGCACTAAGACAGAGCCCCGCGTTATGGGGGGGCTCTGTCTTGGGGCTATTGAGCGCCTAGCTGACGGCTCAAAGTTGAGGTGTCCAGGTCACGGCAAACAGCGCAGTGCGGCCCTCGCTGTTGTAGCCGAAGCGTCCGTTAGATGTCTTGTAAGTCGCCTCGGCGTAGTCCTTGTCGAAAAGATTGTTCAATTTCAGGTCAAAGGCCACTTCCTCGGTCGCTTGCCATTTGCCGCGCAGGCTAAGCAGGCCGTAACCACTCAGCTCACGGGTGTTGGCGGCGTCGTCATAGCGGCCGCTGACTGCGCGCCAACTGGCGCCCAGCGCGAACTCACCGAACGGGCGGTCCATATCCAGGCTCAGCGTACGTTTGGCGCGGCGCGCGAGGGTGTGGCCAGTGTCGCGATCCCGTGGGTCGATCAGCGCGAGTGTCAGGTTGCCCTGCCAGCCGTACAGTTCCTGATGGAGCGCCGCTTCGAAACCGTTTATGCGAGCGGTCTGCACGTTTTGCGGAATAAAGTTCTGGTCGAGAACAATCGCGTCTTGCAGGTCAATGCGATACAGCGATAGTTCCAGGGTGCCGGTTTCGCTGTAGCGGCTGCGCCACTGTGCTTCATAACTTTTGGATGTTTCTGGCTCTAGGTCGGGGTTGGCGCTCGCGGAGCAAAAGCCGCCGAAACAAAAGTCGGGGTAGTACAGGTCGTTGAAGGTCGGCGCGCGAAAGCCTTCGCTGTAGGACAGGATCAGGTCGTTGTCGTCATTGAATGGCACGGTCAGTGCGGCGTTCCAGGTGTTTTTACTGCCGAACTGCTGGTTCTTGTCATGGCGCAGACCCAGCTCGGTTGAGAAGTATTCGGCGTTGTAGCGGTGCTGAATAAATGCCGCCTGATTCCAGCGCGAGTCCTCGACAAAGTCCGTGTCGCTACGCAGACGGTCTTCGTACCAGTCGGCACCTAACAGCACCTGGTGGCGCTCGCTGAGGGTCAGAGTGTTCACCCAGTTAGCCGAGTCACGATAGGTGTTGAAGCTGTAGAACGAGTCCGCACCAGCCTGTGGCTGGTCGTTGCCAGTGTCGCGCTTGTCCTCGCTGTGACCGATTTCCAGGCGACTATTCCAGGCTTCGCTGAAGTTGGCATCGATGTAGCTGGACAGGCTGCTGAGCTGGAAGTTCGTAGTGGGCAGCGATGTGCTGAAGATGTCCTCAAACTCGCTCTGGCCGCGCTGGTCGAGGGCGCTGAAACCGATCTTCAGATCGTCATTGAAGCGGTGCGAAAGATTCAGACTCAGTGATTTATTGCGGTAGGCATCGTCATCGCCATTGGCGCCGAAGTTATCGCGCGTGGCGTCGATCCCTTGGGTTTCATCGAGTGCGGCGCCCAGGTTGAAGCGAGTCTGCGCGTCGCCGCCGGACACGCCAAGGCTGCGCTCGAAAGTCTGGTTGCTGCCGACGCCAAGACGAACGTAGGGCTTGAGTCCGTCGCCTCTGCCTTGACGGGTGAAAATCTGCACAACCCCGCCGATGGCATCGGAGCCATAGAGCGCCGAACGCGCGCCGCGGACGACTTCAACGCGTTCGATCTGCTCAGGGCTGAGGAACTCCAGGCTGCTGGTGCCGCTGGACGCGGCAGAAATACGTTGGCCGTCTACCAGAACCAGGGTTTGCGCGGTTGAGGTGCCGCGCACGAACAGGCCGGTCTGGCTGCCTGCGCCGCCGGTGCGGCTGACGCTGACGCCGGGTACACGCTCAAGTAACTCTGCCACGCTGCGCACTTGCAGGCGTTCGATGTCCTTGCGGGTGAATACCGTGGTTGCAGCTGTAGTCTGCTGGACCGGTTCGGCATGACGCCCGGAGGTCACAACCAATGGCTGTAACTCGAGTGAGTCGGCAGGGTTGCTGGCTTGATCAGCATGAGCAGCCAGCGGCAGCAGCGCCACAGCCAGGGCAAGACGGGACAATTTCACGTAGAGAATCCTCAAAAGGTCGAACGACTTTTGAGAAGGGCAGGGGCAAGAACGGGCGCGCAAACGCAGCCTGAGCTTGACGGTGATGCCCTCCGCAACACCAGTCACATCCAGCAAGGCCGGTCTCCGGGCTCTCGACGTGCGCCGCCTCGCCTTCCCGGGATAACCCAGTGGCGTTGAGGTGACGTGCAGAACGGCTCTGCGGTCGATTACCGTTGCGGGGGCAGCGCCGGGATGGTTCTTAACGAACGCACCGGCTTCCCGTTTAACGCCGCTTCAACAGGAAGGGGCGCACCTTGGCGGAAGTAAAACGCCGCGCACCTTAATGCGCGGTTGGATGAATTACAAGCAAGCCTGACTCAGCTCTGGATGAGCGGTATTCATGCAGAAAGGCTGGCGAGGCGCGCGCGGATGGCCGCTTCGATACCGGCAGCATCCAACCCACATTCGGCAAGCATCTGCGCCGGCTTGGCGTGCTCGACGTAGTAGTCCGGCAGGCCCACATGCAGTACCGGCTTGAGGATGCCGGCGTAAGCGAGGAACTCGCTGACGGCACTGCCAGCACCGCCCATCACGCTGTTCTCTTCGATGCTCACCAGCAGCTCGTGGCTGGCGGCCAGCTGGCGCACTAAGGCCTCATCCAGCGGTTTGACGAAGCGCATATCGACCACGGTGGCGTCGAGTGTTTCGCCGACCTTGAGCGCCTCACTCAGCTGTACGCCGAATACCAGCAGGGCTACGTTGCTGCCTTGGCGACGAACGATGCCCTTGCCGATTTCCAGTGGCTCCAAGCCTGGCTCGATGGCCGCATTCGGGCCGCTGCCACGCGGATAGCGCACCGCTGCCGGGCCGTTGAACAGGTGGCCGGTGGTGAGCATGCGGCGCAGCTCGTTTTCATCGCTCGGCGTCATCAC
>JBIHZW010000299.1:0-4500 GCA_044240245.1 Pseudomonas sp.
CCTTGTTGTAGCCACGGCCTTTCTCGGCGCCGCCTTCTTCGCTGATCACGTCGGTGCCGTACAGGGCGTCGTACAGCGAACCCCAGCGGGCGTTGGAAGCGTTGAGGGCGAAACGTGCGTTCATCACCGGCACTACCAGCTGCGGGCCGGCCAGACGGGCGATTTCTTCGTCGACGTTCTGCGTGGTGGCCTGGAAGTCAGCCGGCTCTGGCAGCAGGTAACCGATTTCCTGGAGGAAGGCTTTGTAGGCAGCGGCGTCATGGGCCTGGCCTGCGCGGGCCTGGTGCCAGCCGTCGATCTGCGCCTGAATCGCATCGCGTTTGGCGAGCAGCGCACGGTTTTTCGGGGCCAGGTCATTGATGACCGCTTCGGCACCCGCCCAGAACGCCTCGGCAGCAATGCCGGTCCCGGGGATGGCTTCGTTATTCACGAAGTCGAACAGCACTTTGGCAACCTGCAGGCTGCCTACTTGAACGCGTTCAGTCATCACTTGCCTCACTCTGCTCAGCTCTACTCAATAGCCGCGTCGGACATGGGAAATACGTCATGTAGTCCGAGGCGCGGCATACTACATCAAGATCCGGGGAAAATCAGTGGGTGCGCGTCGCTCTGCGACCAAGAAGTGCTTTGCAGTCACTATGTGCGGCTTAGTGTCGCGGTTAACGTTGAATATTGTTTCATAAAAGTTAAAAAACAGTACACAGTTTATTGCGTGTGTTTCTCGGTCTGCTTGCCCGAGGCGCGCCTGCCTATACTGCTGCTCCACCGTTCTGGAGAGTGATCACCATGCATATACAGGCAGCCACTGCTGCGGATCTGGACGAGCTGGCCGAGCTGTTTGGCGCGTATCTGCGCTTCTATGAGGTGGCCAAGCCTGCGGCGCAGGTGCGTGATTTTCTTGCCGCGCGCCTGTGTAACGACGATTCGACCATTCTGCTGGCTCGTGATGCACAAGGTGCGGCGCAGGGCTTCGTCCAGCTCTATGCCTTTTTCTCTTCGCTGGCACTACAGCCAGCCTGGCTGCTGAGTGACCTGTATGTCAGCGAGCAGGCGCGCCGCCAGGGTGTGGGCGAGGCGCTGATGAACGCCGCGCGCGCCCATGCCGAGGCTACAGGCGCATGCGGTTTGCAGTTGGAGACGGCAAAGAGCAATCTGCCAGGACAAGCCCTCTACGAACGCCTGGGTTATGTGCGTGATGAGGTGTTTTTTACCTATTGGCTGGCGCTCAAATAAGCCTCGTATAAGGAGTTGTTCATGGACCATCTGGTATTGACGGTTATTGCCCAGGATCAGCCGGGGCTGGTCGAGCGCATCGCCCAGTGCATCAGCGAGCACGGCGGTAACTGGCTGGAAAGCCGCATGTCGCGCATGGCCGGGCAGTTCGCCGGAATCCTGCGGGTGGATGTGCCGCTGGATGCGCACTCCGGCCTGGTCACGGCGCTGGAGGAGTTGCAGGCCCATGGCATCCGTGTGCAGATCGCTGCCGGCGGCACCGAGCCGGCAGTCGTCTGGCAGGCCATTCGCCTGGAGCTGGTGGGTAATGACCGTCCGGGCATCGTGCGCGATATCACCCGCCTGCTCAGCAGCCATGGGGTCAACCTGGAAAGTCTGAACACCGAAGTGGTTCCCGCGCCCATGAGTGGCGAGCTACTGTTCCAGGCCCAGGCTGTACTGGGTGTGCCGCAGAGCCTGAGCCTGGAGCAGTTGCAGACGCACCTGGAAACCCTGGCTGATGATCTGATGGTTGAGTTAAAGCTGCAGGCCGAAGAGTAGCGCCGAGGCTTATCCACGATCCATGTGGATAACTCTGTGCGTAGCATGAGGAGCCCCTGAGCACTGCCTAGTGCCCCGGGGCTTTTTGCTAAGTGCTTATTTTTTTAAGCACTTAGCAACTGGTTGTGCACAAAGGCCGGGGATGCTTCTGTGGATAAGCCGGGGGCAACTAGCTGCAGAGCAGCGGCATCGGGTGTTACAGGCTGCTGGTTGTTTTTTAGCCAGTCTGACGTTTGCGCAGGCTCAGCCAGGCATCCACGCTGTAGATCGCCAGACCCGCCCAGATGCAGATAAAGGCCAGCAGTTTGCTCGGGTCGAAATGCTCATCAAACAGAAAGATCGCCTGCAGCAGCACCAGGGTTGGCGCCAGGTACTGCAGAAAACCCAGGGTGGTGTAGGGCAGATGGCGGGCGGCAGCGTTGAAACACACCAGTGGCACCAGGGTGATCGGCCCGGCGGCGATCAGCCAGAGGGCTTCCGGGGTGCTCCAGAAGTCGGCCTGGGTGCTCATCGCCGCAGGGTGCATAAGCAGCCAGCCGAGCGCCAGTGGCAGCAGCAGCCAGGTTTCCACCACTAGGCCGGGCAGCGCGGCAACCGGCGCTTGTTTGCGGATCAGCCCGTAGAAACCGAAGGTCAGCGCCAGTACCAGGGACACCCAGGGAATGCTGCCGACCTGCCACAGCTGTTGCAACACACCCAGCGCGGCCAGGGCCACGGCCAGCCACTGCAGGCGGCGTAGACGTTCGCCGAGAATTAGCATGCCCAGCAGCACGTTGACCAGCGGGTTGATGTAGTAGCCCAGGCTGGCTTCGAGCATGCGCTCGTTATTCACTGCCCACACATACACCAGCCAGTTACTGGCGATCAGCACACCGCTCAATGCCAGTACAGCAAAGCGTTTGGGATTGTTGAGCAGCTCGCGCAGCCAGCCGGGGTGCTTCCACACCAGCAGCAACAGCGCGCCGAACAGCGCGGACCAGAGTGCGCGATGGACGATGATTTCCAGCGCCGGTACGCTCTGGATGGCTTTGAAGTAGAGCGGGAACAGGCCCCAGATGATGTAGGCGGTGAGGCCGAGAATATACCCGCGGCGCGGGTTGGCGGTGGCCATGCAGGGTCCTTGCTTAGGCTGCTAACTAGAGGCTTGCGATTCTAGTCGGCGTAGCGCGGGCTTGTCTGGATGGGCAGGATTTTCTTCGGCGGCCTACGCCACTTGGCTGTAACAAAGACGTTACGGCTACAGGACTAACTGTAGTGGTCAGCCCCGTAGCCCGGGCTGCATCCGGGCTACGCACGTGGTGTCAAAACAGCTTTAGCGGCTCTTCATCCAGCGCCGACAACTGCTCGCGCAGGATCAGGATCTGCTCGCCCCAGTAACGCTCGCTGCCAAACCAGGGGAAGCTCATGGGGAAGGCCGGGTCGTCCCACCGGCGTGCCAGCCAGGCGCTGTAGTGCATCAGGCGCAGGGTGCGCAGGCCTTCGATCAGCGGCAGCTCGCGCGGGTTGAAGTCGTGAAACTCCTGATAGCCATCCATCAGCTCCGAGAGCTGGCCGAGGCGTTCGTGGCGGTCGCCTGCCAGCATCATCCACAAATCCTGCACTGCGGGGCCCATGCGGCAGTCGTCGAGGTCAACCATATGGAAGGTCTCGTCGCGGCACAGCAGGTTGCCTGGGTGGCAGTCGCCATGCAGACGAATCGCCTGCACCGGGTGGGCGGCGAACAGCACATCCAGGCGCTTGAGCAGATCCCGCGCCACCGACTCGTAGGCCGGCAGCAGGCTGCGCGGAATAAAGTTGCCATCGAGCAGGGTGGCCAGCGATGCATGGCCGAAGTTGCTCACCTGCAGGGCTTCACGGTGAGCAAACGGCTTGAGTGAGCCGACTGCATGCAGGCGGCCGAGCAGTTGGCCGAGGCGATACAGTTGGTCGAGGTTGCCAGGCTCCGGCGCGCGGCCGCCACGCCGTGGAAACAGGGCGAAGCGGAAACCTTGGTAGCTGAATAGGGTTTCACCGTCGCGCACCAGCGGCGCAACCACCGGTACTTCGCATTCGGCCAGCTCGAAGGTGAAGCTGTGCTCTTCGCGAATCGCTTCATCGGTCCAGCGATCCGGACGGTAGAACTTGGCGATCAGCGGCGTCTCATCCTCGATACCGACCTGGTAGACGCGATTTTCATAGCTGTTCAACGCCAGTACGCGGGCGTCGCTGAGGTAGCCGATGCTCTCCACGGCATCCAGCACCAGGTCGGGTGTGAGTGCGGCAAATGGATGGGACATGGGTAACTCCAGCGGGTGGGCCGCAAAGTGTAACCCTTAACCGCTGTTGGCAGCTCAGTCGCCTGGCTTGGGCGTGCGCGCCAGGCAATACACATCAACCCGCGCCGCGCCGGCCTTCTTTAATAGACGGGCCAGACTCTCGGCTGTTGCTCCGGTTGTCAGCACATCATCGACCAGTGCCAGATGCAGGCCGTCGATTTGCGCGGATGGACTCATAGCAAAGGCGCGGCGCAGGTTGCGTTTGCGCGTGGCTGCGTCAAGTTGCTGCTGCGCCGGGGTGTCGATAATTCGCTGCAGCCAGTCTTTCTGCAGCGGCAGCTGCAGCAGAGGGCTTAACCATTCACAGAGCAGGCCGGCCTGGTTAAAGCCGCGCTGACGTTGGCGCGGGTCCGCCAGTGGTACGGGAAGCAGCAGATCTGGGCGCGGCAGCCCTTCATCGAAAGCATGTTGC
>JBIHZW010000072.1:0-14875 GCA_044240245.1 Pseudomonas sp.
CGCAGCGGCCTGTTCAGCAACGAATCGATCCCGGTCGACGTGCTGATCAGCCCCGAGCAGGTGGTGACCAACTACATCAAGCGCCTGATCGAATACCCCGGCGCCCTGCAGGTGATCGACTTCGCCGAAGGCAAGGCCCAGCTGGTGGCGGTCAAGGCCTACTACGGCGGCCCACTGGTCGGTCAGCAGCTGCGTCAATTGCGCGAGCACATGCCCAATGTCGACACCCGGGTGGCGGCGATCTTCCGTCGCAACCGGGCGATCATGCCGCAAGGCGACACGGTGATCGAAGCCGATGACGAAGTGTTCTTTATCGCCGCCAAGGCGCATATCCGCGCGGTGATGAGCGAAATGCGCCGCATGGAAGATAGCTACAAGAAGGTAGTGATCGCCGGCGGCGGGCATATCGGCGAGCGCCTGGCCGAAGCCATCGAGAGCCGCTACCAGGTAAAGATCATCGAGATGAACCCGGCGCGCTGCCGTTACCTCTCGGAGACCCTCGACAGCACCATCGTGCTGCAGGGCAGCGCCTCGGACCGCGACCTGCTGGTGGAAGAGAACATCAGCGACGCCGACATCTTCCTGGCACTGACCAACGACGACGAGGCCAATATCATGTCGTCCTTGCTGGCCAAGCGCCTCGGCGCGCGCAAGGTGATGACCATCATCAACAACCCGGCCTACGTTGACCTGGTGCAGGGCGGCGAAATCGACATCGCCATCAGCCCGCAGATGGCCACCATCGGCACCCTGCTGACCCACGTACGCCGTGGCGATATCGAAAGCGTGCACAGCCTGCGGCGCGGCGCGGCCGAGGCCATCGAAGCGATTGCCCATGGTGACGCCAAATCGAGCAAGGTGGTCGGCCGCGCCATCGCCGATATCGCCCTGCCGCCGGGCACCACCATCGGCGCGATCATCCGCAACGAAGAGGTGTTGATCGCCCATGACAACACGGTGATCGAGACGGGCGACCATGTGATCCTGTTCCTGGTCGACAAGAAATACATCCGCGATGCCGAGCGGTTGTTCCAGGTCGGTTTGACGTTTTTCTAGGAATCACCGATGAGCACTGAAGCCCTGGAAAAGATGCTGGCCAAGGGAATGGACAACGCCCTGCTGCGTTTTGGCCTGGGCAAGGGCTATCTGGATGCAGCTGAATTCGCCAGGGCGGCGGAGCATTTGCAGCGCTGCGTTGAATTCGATGCGCAGTATTCAGCCGCCTGGAAGCTGCTCGGTCAGGCGCTGAACAAACAGGGGCTCAGCGCCGAGGCGCGGGCGGCCTGGACGCAAGGCCTGCGGGCGGCAGAAGAGAAGGGTGACAAACAGGCGGGCAAGGAAATCAGCGTGTTTCTTAAGCGCCTGGATAAGAACGCTCAATAGCCCAAGAAAAATAGCCTGGGCTACTCCTCGGTTTGCACAAAGCGCAGGCCAACGCCCAAGGCTTCGACGCGTACCACTTCGAGCGTAAGAATCGGCGCTTCCATCGGCAAACCCTGCACCTGACCCTGCACCTGCTCACCCATGCTGAGCATATTCTGCGCCTGGTCCATCAGCACATAGACGCCGCATTCGGAAATATCCCGGGTGGTGACCAGCAGCTCGCCATGCACCGGATGGTCGATACGCAGGCGTACCTTGAGGGGTGTGCGGACATTCTTTCGACTATTGCTCATGCGCCGTCCGTCAGAGTGAGTTTCCCCAGCCTAGTCGAGAGCAGGCTCAGCCTGCAACTCGGACCCCTTAATACCACTTGGCCTCGCCAGCAGGACGCTTCTTGAAGCGCTTCATGCTCCACATGTACTGGCTCGGGTAGGTGCGTACATAACCCTCGATAACCTTGCTCATCGCCGCCACGGCAGTTGCCGTATCGGTGCTGTACATGTCTTCCGGCGCAGCTTCGAGGATGACCTTGAAGCCCGAGCCATCCGGCAGACGCAGCGCATGCAGAAACACCCCGCAGGCCTTGCCGCCGCTCAACATGCCGGCAACAAACTTGCTGGTCAGCGCCTCGGTACCGAGAAAGGGCACGAATACCCCGGAAGACAGGCTCGGCTCGGGATCAGCCGGAATACCCACCGCACCGCCTTTGCGCACTTCCTTGATCACGCTGAGGATGCCTTCCTTGGTCGACGGCGCAACGCGGTTACCCAGCTGCACACGCTGCTGGCGCAGCAGGTCGTCAACGGCTTTCAGCTTGGGCGGGCGGTAGAAGATGATCGGTTTGCACTGCGCGCAGTAGAAGTGGTTAAGCACTTCCCAATTACCGAGGTGGCTGGTGATGCCGACCACGCCTTTGCCGCTGGCCAGAGCGGCCTTGAGCACATCCAGGCCCTCGACTTCGCGCACCAGGCCGATGGATTTCTGCGCCGGCCAGATCCAGGCACAGGCGCTTTCGGTCAGGGTTCTGCCGATATCCATCAGCGATTGGCCCAGCAGACGCTGGTGCGCGGCTTCGTCCAACTCGGGAAAGCATTTGCGCAGGTTGATGCTGGCAACTTCGCGTGAGCCGTTCGGCAGCTTCCACATCAGCCAGCCAATGGCCGCGCCCACAGCCTGCACCGCGCGCCACGGCAGCAGGGCAAACAAACGCAGAAAGCCCACCACCAGGGCACCTTTGAGCTTTTCCACAGGCAACTCCAGCCGATCAAAAGGCGCTTATTGTAACCACCCGAGCTAGCGAGTGGTCAGTTGCGCGTAACGGTCACAGTCGCTGGTGTGATCCATGACCATGCCGGTGGCCTGCATATAGGCGTAACAGATGGTCGGGCCGACAAAGGTAAAGCCGGCCTTCTTCAGCGCCTTGCTCATCGCCTCGGCCTCAGGGGTAACCGCCGGCACCTGGCCGCGTTCGCTGAAGTGGTTGATCTTCGGCGCGCCACCAACAAAGGACCAGAGCAGCGTCACCGGGTCTTCCAGCTTGAGCCAGGCCTGGGCGTTTTTGCGCACGGCCTTGAGCTTGAGGCGGTTGCGGATGATGCCGGGGTCCTGCATCAGGGTTTCTTCGATGTACTCGTCGGTAATTGCGGCCAGGCGCTGCACATCGAAGCCGAACAGCACCTCGCGGTAACGCTCGCGCTTCTTCAGCACGGTGATCCACGACAGGCCGGCCTGGAAGGCTTCGAGCAGCAGCAACTCGAACAGCACCTGGGGGTCGCGTTGCGGCACGCCCCATTCCTGGTCGTGGTAGGTGATATACAACGGGTCGTCGGAGCACCAAGAGCAGCGTGGCATGCGGGTTTTCCTGAGCTTCGGTATACTCGCGGACTTTCTGAAGCCGCCAAAGTACGGGTGAAATTTGTGAGCCAGACTACGCCTGCCGTGCGCACCTTCCAAGACTTGATCCTCGCCCTGCAACAGTACTGGGCCGAGCAGGGCTGTGTGGTGTTGCAGCCCTACGATATGGAAGTTGGCGCGGGCACCTTCCACACCGCCACGTTTCTCCGTGCCATCGGCCCAGAGACCTGGAACGCCGCCTACGTGCAGCCTTCCCGTCGTCCGGCTGACGGCCGCTACGGCGAAAACCCCAACCGCCTGCAGCACTACTACCAGTTCCAGGTGGTACTCAAGCCGAACCCGGAAAACTTCCAGGAGCTGTACTTAGGCTCGCTGAAAGCCATCGGCATCGACCCACTGGTGCACGACATCCGCTTCGTCGAAGACAACTGGGAATCGCCTACCCTCGGCGCCTGGGGTCTGGGCTGGGAAATCTGGCTGAACGGCATGGAAGTCACCCAGTTCACCTACTTCCAGCAAGTCGGCGGCATCGAGTGCTACCCGGTTACCGGCGAGATCACCTACGGTCTCGAGCGCCTGGCCATGTACCTGCAGGGCGTCGATTCGGTGTACGACCTGGTGTGGACCGACGGCCAGTTCGGCAAGGTCACCTATGGCGATGTGTTCCACCAGAACGAGGTGGAGCAATCCACCTACAACTTCGAACACGCCAACGTCGAGAAACTCTTCGAGCTGTTCGACTTCTATGAAAGCGAAGCCAACCGCCTGATCGAGCTGGAGCTGCCGTTGCCGACCTACGAGATGGTGCTCAAGGCCTCGCACACCTTCAACCTGCTGGATGCGCGCCGGGCCATCTCGGTGACCGCGCGTCAGCAATACATCCTGCGCGTGCGTGCCCTGGCCCGCTCGGTGGCGCAGAGCTACCTGCAAGCGCGGCGCAAACTCGGCTTCCCGCTCGCCGCTCCCGACCTGCGTGATGAAGTACTAGCCAAGCTGGAGGCAGCAGAATGAGTGCGCGTGATTTCCTGGTAGAACTGGGCACCGAAGAGCTGCCACCGAAAGCCCTGAAAACTCTGGGTGAAGCCTTCCTCGCCGGTATCGAGAAAGGCCTGAAAAGCGCTGGCCTGAACTATGGCCACGTGCGCTATTACGCAGCGCCACGGCGTCTGGCCGTGCTGATCGAGCAGCTTGAAGAGCAGCAAGCCGACCGCACCCAGAACCTCGACGGCCCGCCCGTCCAGGCGGCGTTCGACAAGGACGGCAACCCGACTCAAGCTGCGCTGGGCTTCGCCAAGAAGTGCGGGGTTGAGCTGAGCCAGATCGACCGGAGTGGCCCCAAGCTCAAGTTCAGCCAGAGCATTCCAGGCCAGGCTGCAGCCGGCCTGCTACCCGCCATCGTCGAAACCTCGCTGAACGAACTGCCAATTCCCAAGCGCATGCGCTGGGGCGCGCGCAAGACCGAATTCGTCCGCCCAAGCCAGTGGCTGGTGATGTTGTTCGGTGATGAAGTAATCAACTGCGAAATCCTCGCCCAGCAAGCCGGTCGCGTATCCCGCGGCCACCGCTTCCATGCCAACCATGAAGTGCGCATCAGCGCGCCGGCCAACTACGCCGAAGACCTGCGCAGCGCCTATGTGATTGCCGACTTCGCCGAGCGCCGAGCGCAGATCATCGCCCGGGTCAATGAACTGGCAGCAGCAGAGCATGGCAGCGCCATCGTGCCGCCAGCGCTGCTGGATGAAGTCAGCGCCCTGGTCGAATGGCCGGTGCCGCTGGTCTGCTCGTTCGAGGAACGTTTCCTCGAAGTGCCGCAGGAAGCGCTGATCACCACCATGCAGGACAACCAGAAGTATTTCTGCCTGCTCGATGCCAACGCCAAGCTGCTGCCGCGCTTTATCACCGTGGCCAACGTCGAAAGCAAAGACCCGGCGCAGATCATTTCCGGCAACGAGAAGGTGGTGCGTCCGCGCCTGACCGACGCCGAGTTCTTCTTCAAGCAGGACAAGAAGCAGAAGCTGGAAAGCTTCAACCAACGCCTGGCCAACGTGGTATTCCAGGCCCAGCTCGGCTCGGTCTACGACAAGGCCCAGCGCGTCTCCGCCCTGGCTGGTTTTATCGCCCAGCGCATCGGTGGCGACGCCACCCGCGCGGCGCGTGCCGGCCTCCTCTGCAAGTGCGACCTGGCCAGCGAGATGGTCGGCGAGTTCCCGGAAATGCAGGGCATCGCCGGTTACTACTACGCCAAGCACGACGGCGAAGCCGAAGATGTCGCCCTGGCACTGAACGAGCAGTACATGCCGCGCGGCGCCGGTGCCGAGCTGCCAAGCACCCTGACCGGTGCTGCCGTGGCTCTGGCCGACAAGCTGGATACCCTGGTCGGCATCTTCGGCATCGGCATGCTGCCCACCGGCAGCAAGGACCCCTACGCCCTGCGTCGTGCAGCCCTCGGCGTGCTGCGCATTCTGATCGAGAAGCAGCTGGATCTGGACCTGGTTGAAGCCGTCGGCTTCGCCATCGGCCAGTTCGGCGACAAGATCAAGGCCGACGGCCTGGCTCCCCAGGTGCAGGACTTTATCTTCGACCGTCTGCGCGCTCGTTATGAGGACGAAGGCGTCGAAGTGGCCGTGTACCAGGCCGTGCGTGCAGTCAGCCCGACCTCGCCGCTGGACTTTGATCAGCGTGTACAGGCCGTGCAGGCCTTCCGTGCGCTGCCGCAAGCAGCCGCTCTGGCTGCAGCCAACAAGCGCGTGTCCAACCTGTTGAGCAAGGCCGAAGGTCAGGTCGCTGCGAGCGTCGAAGCCCATCACTTCGACAACCCCAGCGAGTTCGCCCTCAACGCCGCCATCCAGCAGGCCGAGCATGCGGTGCAGCCGCTGGCCGCAGCCCGTCAGTACAACCTGGCGCTGAGCCAGCTGGCCAACCTGCGCGAGCCGGTGGACGCCTTCTTCGAGGCCGTACTGGTCAACGCCGAAGACCCTGCCGTGCGCGCCAACCGCTATGCGCTGCTGGCCAAGCTGCGTGGCCTGTTCCTCGGCGTGGCTGATATCTCGGTACTCGGCTAACGCCAACCGCGAGTCCGATGGGCTGCGCGCAGCCCATCATCACCTTTACCGGCTGGCGGCCATCACCGCCAGCCGGTTACGGATACCGCATGAAACTGCTGATTCTCGACCGCGACGGCGTAATCAATTACGACTCCGACGCCTATATCAAAAACCTCGCCGAGTGGATTCCGCTGCCCGGTGCCATCGAAGCCATCGCGCGCCTGTCGCAAGCCGGCTGGACGGTTGCCGTGGCCACCAATCAGTCCGGGGTCGCCCGCGGCTATTACGACCTGGCCACGCTGGAAGCCATGCACGCGCGCCTGCGCGAACTGGTGGCGGCGCAGGGCGGCGAGCTGGGCCTGATCGTGCACTGCATCCACGGCCCGGATGAGGGCTGCGCCTGCCGCAAACCGAAACCCGGCATGCTCGAGCAGATTGCTGCGTACTATGGCGTAGCACTTAAGGGCGTGTGGTTTGTCGGAGACAGCAGCGGTGACCTGACAGCGGCCGGCGCCGTCGATTGTCAGCCTGTTTTGGTAAAAACCGGCAAGGGCGAACGTACCCTGGCGAAAGGATTGCCAGCGGGCACCCTGGTATTCGATGATCTGGCGGCGGTTGCCGATCAGCTTCTCCACTTATAAAGCAGGCGCTGCCTGCGACGGTAAAAGCTCCCATGTCGACAGTGCAGACCCTCAGAACCTTCCTCTTCTACCTGCTGCTGGCTTCCACCTCCTTCTTCTGGTGCACCCTCAGCGTCTTCGTCGCGCCCTTTCTGCCGTTTCGTGCTCGCTACTGCTTTGTCGTGCAGAACTGGTGCCGCTGCGCCACCTGGCTGGCCAAGGTGGTGGTCGGCATCAACTACGAGATCAAGGGCCTGGAGAATATCCCCGATAAGCCCTGCGTGATCCTCGCCAAACACCAGAGCACCTGGGAAACCTTCTTCCTCTGCGGCTACTTCGAGCCGCTGAGCCAGGTGGTCAAACGCGAGCTGCTGTATGTACCGTTCTTCGGCTGGGCGATGGCCATGCTCAAGCCCATCGCGATTGACCGCAGCAACCCCAAGGCAGCGCTCAAGCAGCTGGCCAAGCTTGGCCACAAACGCCTGGGGCAGGGCGCCTGGGTGCTGGTATTCCCGGAAGGCACGCGCATTCCGCCAGGCCAGATCGGCAAGTTCAGCCGTGGCGGCGCATCTCTCGCCGTGAATGCCAACCTGCCGGTGTTGCCGATTGCCCACAACGCCGGCGAGTTCTGGCCCAAGCAGGGCTGGCGCAAGACTCCTGGCACCGTCCAGGTGATTATCGGCCCACCGATGTATGCCGAAGGCACAGGCCCACGCGCCATCGCCGAACTCAACGACCGCGCCTTTGCCTGGGTCAGCCAGGCGCAACGCGATATCGGCTCGCTGGATGCGCAAAGCCAGCCGCTGGAAACCCAAGCGCCGGCCTGAGCAATTGTGGATAAGCTGTGCACCGAATAGCGTCAAAGTGCTATTACGCGCTGCAAGCGGTTGATTTAACGAGAATTAACGCCTGGAACGGAATATCAGGCGATGGGGGATAAGTTTCCCCCCTAACGCCCAGGTAGCTGCCAACCAGCAAATCCGGGCGTTTGCGCACAGTCTTATCAGTCTGCGCGCCAGGCAAAGCGGCTAAGCTGGTTCGACGTGCCCCAGCAGCGAAAAGGAATTCTTCGCCATGCTCTCCATTTACCAGCTCAAGCCGGCTTTTCAGAACCTCCTGCGCCCGGGGGTCAAGCGCCTCTACGACAGAGGCGTGACGGCCAATCAGGTCACCCTGTTCGCCGCCGTGGTTTCCGTGCTGCTCGGCACCCTGCTGCTGGCCTTGCCCCAGCACACCTGGCTGTTCGCCCTGATCCCGCTGTGGATGATTCTGCGCATGGCGCTGAATGCCGTTGACGGCATGCTCGCCCGCGAGTTCGGCCAACAATCGCGGCTCGGTGCCTACCTCAATGAACTCAGCGACCTGATCGCCGACAGCGCGCTGTTTCTACCCTTCGCCTTGCTCCCCGGGGTCTCGCCGCTGCTGGTGGTGCTAGTCGTGCTGCTGGCCCTGATCAGCGAATACGCCGGCGTGCTCGGACCCATGGTCGGTGCCTCGCGCCGTTACGACGGGCCCATGGGCAAGAGCGACCGTGCCTTCTGCTTCGGCGTGCTGGGGGCCGGCGTGGCCTGCGGGTTGCTGCCTGCCGTCTGGCTCAATGGCCTGCTCGCGGTGATTCTCGCCCTGTTGCTCTACACCCTCTACAACCGCGTACGCCAGGGCCTGGCCGAAGCGGCGCAGCCCACTGACTCGAAATAAGGATGTCTCGATGCGCGAAGCCCAAGAATTCAGCTTTACCA
The DNA here is from genome assembly GCA_044240245.1 of Pseudomonas sp. GTDB lineage: Bacteria > Pseudomonadota > Gammaproteobacteria > Pseudomonadales > Pseudomonadaceae > Aquipseudomonas. Next base: position 8,641 of record JBIHZW010000072.1, read on the forward strand.
CCCATGACGGCGTAGAGCTGTTCTACCGCCACTGGCCGGCCAATAACTCCGACGTTCACGCACCAAAGCGCGCAGTGGTGATGTTCCACCGCGGCCACGAACACGGCGGGCGCATGGCCCATCTGGTCGACGAACTGGAGATGGCGGATTTCGACTTCTTCGCTTGGGACGCGCGCGGCCATGGCCTATCGCCAGGTGAGCGCGGCGACAGCCCGAGTTTCGCCACCAGCGTGCGCGATGTGCAGACCTTTATCGATCACATCGTCAGCAACCACGGCCTGCCGGTGGAGGATATTGCGGTACTGGCGCAAAGCGTCGGCGCGGTGGTGGTCGCCACCTGGGCGCATGACTATGCGCCGAAGATCCGCGCCCTGGTGCTCGCCTCGCCGGCGTTCAAGGTCAAGCTCTACGTGCCCTTTGCCCGGCCAGGCTTGCAGCTGATGCGGACGCTGCGCGGCAACTTCTTCGTCAACAGCTATGTGAAGGCCAAGTACCTCAGCCATGACCCGGAGCGGATTGCCTCCTTCAATAACGACCCGCTGATCGCCCGGCCGATCTCGGTGAATATGCTGCTTGGCCTGTATGACGCCGCCGAGCGCGTGGTCGCCGATGCCCAGGCGATCCAGATTCCCACTCAGCTGCTGATTTCCGGCGCCGACTTCGTGGTGCACCGCAAACCCCAGCAGCAGTTCTTCGAACGCCTGGGCAGCCTGCGCAAGGAGATACACATCCTTCCCGGCTTCTTCCACGACACCCTCGGCGAACGCGACCGCAGCCACGCCCTGAAACGCGCCCAGCGCTTTCTGCTGCGCTGTTTTGAAGAGCCGGTAACGCGTCCCTCTTTGCTCGATGCCGACCGCCTCGGCGTAACCTGCGCCGAATCGGAAAGCCTGGCCGCACCGCTGCCGCATAACTCCCTCGGCGATCTCTACTGGCGCGCCACCCGGGCCAGTCTACGGCTCGGCAGTAGTCTGGCCGACGGGGTAAAACTGGGTTTCGACACCGGCTTCGATTCCGGCAGCACCCTGGATTACGTCTACCGCAACCAACCCAGCGGCAAGTCGCCTATCGGCCGACTGATCGATCAGAACTACCTCAACTCCATCGGCTGGCGCGGTATCCGTCAGCGCAAGCTGCACGCCGAAGAGCTGCTGCGCCTGGCCATGGGCAAGCTGCGCGAACAAGGCCGTGGGGCGCGCATCGTCGATATCGCCGCCGGCCATGGCCGCTACATCCTTGAAGCCCTGGAAGGCATGGATAGCAAACCGGACTCGATCCTGTTGCGTGATTACAGCGATATCAACGTGCGCGACGGCGGTGCACTGATCGAACAGAAGGGCCTGAGCGATATCGCCCGCTTCGTCAAAGGCGATGCCTTCGACCGTGCCGATCTTGCCGCACTGGAGCCCAAACCGACTCTGGCGGTGGTCTCCGGTTTGTATGAGCTGTTCGGCAGCAACCAGATGGTTGGCGACTCGCTAGCCGGGCTGGCGGCAGCCGTCGAGGAGGGCGGTTATCTGGTGTACACCGGACAACCCTGGCACCCGCAGCTGGAGTTGATCGCCCGCGCCCTGACCAGCCACCGTGGCGGCGAAGCCTGGGTTATGCGCCGACGTAGCCAGGCGGAGATGGATCAGCTGGTCGAGGCCGCAGGCTTTCGCAAGATCACCCAGCGTATCGACGAGTGGGGCATCTTCAGCGTCTCCCTGGCGCAGCGGGTGTCCTGATGGCGGAAGTTAGCCTTAGCCGCGAAGCCGGATTATGGAAACGCGGCGTGCTCTGGTTGCTGCTCTTGGCGCCGCTATTCTTCGCCAGCTACAGCTTCGCCAACTGGCTAAGCGCGCAACGCGACGACGTCGGCACCCTGGTGTTTGCCTGGGAAAGCCAGATTCCGTTATGGCCGTGGACTATCGTGCCTTACTGGTCAATTGACCTGCTTTATGGGTTGTCCTTTCTGCTGCCGGCCACGCGCCGGGAAATGGATCGCCACGGCCTGCGCCTGCTTAGCGTGCAAGTGCTGTGCATTGCCTGCTTTCTGCTCTGGCCGCTGCGCTTTACCTTCGAACGGCCCGAACTGGATGGCCTGTTCGGCGGCATGTTCGATGTGCTGATGGGCTTCGACAAACCCTTTAACCAAGCACCTTCCCTGCATATCGCCCTGCTGGTGGTGATCTGGGTGATGTTCGCCCGGCATACCCATGGCCTGTGGCTACGCGGCCTGCTGCATGGCTGGATGGCCCTGATCGGCGTATCGGTGCTGACCACCTGGCAGCATCACTTTATCGATGTGCCCACCGGGATACTGGCCGGCTGGCTGTGCGTCTGGCTGTGGCCGCTGCAAGGCCGTAGCCCGCTGCTGGCCTGGCAACTGACGCGCGAGCCGCAACGCATGCGTCTGGCATTGCGCTACAGCCTGGGTGCGGCGCTGCTCAGCGCCCTGGCAGTAAACCTCGGCGGCGCCTGGTTGTGGCTGTTATGGCCGGCATTCTCCTTACTGCTGGTGGCGCTCAACTACCTGCTGTTCGGCGCGGCGGGCTTTCAGAAGGCGGCCGATGGTCGGCTGAGTAGCGCCGCGACCTGGCTACTCGCGCCTTACCTCGCCGCCGCCTGGCTCAACTCACGGCTATGGACCCGCGCTCACCCGCACGCTGATGAGGTCGAACCGGGCATTTGGCTGGGGCGCATTCCGGCGCCAGGGCAGGCCGAGCAGTTCCAGGCCCAGCTCGATCTATGCGCCGAGCTGCCAGCCAGATCTCAAGCCAAGACCTATCACTCGCTGCCGCTGCTCGACCTCAGCGTGCCCAGTCCAGCCGCTTGCCTGGAAGCCGCGCAAGCCATCGAGGTGCTGCGCAGCCACGGCAACCTGCTGGTCTATTGCGCCCTGGGCTATTCACGCAGCGCCACGGCGGTAGCCGCCTGGTTACTGCACAGCGGGCGCTGCAAGGATGTACAACAAGCGCTGGCACATCTGCGCCGAGCGCGGCCTCAGGTGGTCTTGAGCGACGCTCATCAACAAGCTCTGCAGGGCATGCTGGAACTCAGCAACAGCTCCATGCCAGCGGGAGCAGCCCATGGCTACTGAAATGCAGCTGTTTACCGTGGCCAGTCTGCTGCGTCGGGGTAGGGCGCTGGATCAGCTGTCCAGCGCGCTCAGCCTGGTCGCCCTGCTTATCGGTCTGGCACCGCTGCTCGGCATCAAAGCACAGCCACTGACGGCGTTGCTCTGCGCGCTGCTGCTGATACTGGGTCTGGGCCAGAAATACTGGGCGCTGCGTGTGGCCTTGGATGCCGAACTGTTCCAGCAACTTGCCCGCCGGGTCGATCAGTTAGCCGCGCACACCGTCGAACTCGACCAGACCCTGGCCCAGCTCAAGCTGCAACCAGCTAACCCGCCTGCGCGCAGCTGGGAGGAACGCAGCCTCGGTGCGTTGCGCCTATTGCGCCAACAAGTGCTCTGGCTAGTGGCGCAACTGCTGTTGGCCGTGTTGATCGTGCTTGGCCTGCCCTGGCTTGCAATCACTGGATAAGGAGTCGTCCATGCTCGCGTCTCTCACCGCGTTCGTCATCACCTCGGCTGCGCGCCTGCTCACCGGCGCCCGCGCGCTGTGGCTCGGTTGCACGCCACAACCCATGCAGCGGCTGTATTACGCCAACCACAGCAGCCACGGCGATTTCGTCCTGCTCTGGGCCTCGCTGCCCGATGAGCTGCGTCGCCGCACCCGGCCGGTGGCTGGTGCCGATTACTGGCAGCGTGACGGCCTGCGCCGCTACCTGATCAACAAGGTCTTCAACGGCGTACTGATCGACCGCGAGCGCGCCACACCAGAGGCAAATCCACTGCAGCCAATGCTTGATGCTCTGGATCAGGGTGACTCGTTGATCCTCTTTCCCGAGGGCACACGCAATCTGGAGGACGGTCTGCTGCCGTTCAAGAGCGGTCTGTATCACCTCACCCGGCTGCGCCCCGAGATCGAACTGGTGCCGGTGTGGATCGCCAATCTCAACCGGGTCATGCCCAAGGGCAGGGCGTTGCCGTTGCCGTTGCTGTGCACCCTGAGTTTCGGCACGCCGCTGGAACATCTGCAAGATGAAAACAAGCAGGCGTTCCTCGAACGCGCCCGTAACGCCTTATTGGCCCTAGCACCCGAGGAGGCTTGAGATGGATAACAACACCCTGTTGCTGTTCGCCGGTATCGGCGCGCTGTTGCTGCTCGCCTCGGCCATCGGCTATTTCCTCAAGTGGCGCAGTGGCGACCGCGCCAACCCGGTAATCGACAACCTCAATGCGCGGATCAACGCCTGGTGGGTCATGGTGCTGGTGATCGGCATCGCCTTCCTATTCGGCAACCTGGGCGTGATTCTGCTGTTCTACTTCGTCTCGTTCTACGCCCTGCGCGAGTTTATGACCCTCACGCCCACCCGGCGCAGCGACTACCCGGCACTGGTGGCGGCCTTCTACTTCGCCTTGCCCATGCAGTACCTGCTGATCGCCCTCGACTGGTACGGCCTGTTCGCCATCTTTATCCCTGTGTACCTGTTCCTACTGCTGCCGATTCTGGCGTCCCTGGGTGGCGATACCACACGCTTTCTCGAACGTGCGTCAAAGGTGCAGTGGGGTCTGATGATCGCGGTGTACTGCATCTCCTCGGTACCCGCACTACTGACCTTGGACATCCCCGGCTATGAAGGGCGCAACCTGCTGCTGATCGCCTGGCTGATCATCGTGGTGCAACTGTCCGATGTGCTGCAGTACGTCTGCGGCAAACTGTTCGGCAAGCATAAGATCGCACCACGCCTGTCACCGTCGAAAACCGTTGAAGGCTTTATCGGCGGTGTGAGCCTGTCCTGCCTGGTCGGCGCGCTGCTGTGCTGGATTACCCCGTTCAACTTCTGGCAGGCCGCCTTGATGGCCCTGACCGTCAACCTGCTGGGCTTTGCCGGTGGCTTGGTGATGTCAGCGATCAAACGCGACCGTGGGGTAAAGGACTGGGGCCATATGATCGAAGGTCACGGCGGCATGCTCGACCGCCTCGACTCGGTATGTTTCGCCGCGCCAATCTTCTTCCACTTCGTGCGCTACTGGTGGGTGCCGTTGGCTTGAGTCGAGCGGAATAAAAATGCCCCGGATATCCGGGGCATTTTTTTGCGGCTGATACGAGCTGCGGCTGATCAGAAGTCCAGGTTGGACACTGCCAGCGCGTTGGTCTCGATAAAGTCCCGGCGCGGTTCAACGGCATCGCCCATCAGGGTGTTGAAGATCTGATCGGCAGCGATCGCGTCTTCGATACGCACCTTGAGCATGCGGCGTACTTCCGGGTCCATGGTGGTTTCCCAGAGCTGGTCCGGGTTCATTTCACCGAGACCCTTATAGCGTTGGATGCTATGGCGCTTGGTGCTTTCGGCCATCAGCCAGGCCAGTGCATCCTTGAAGGTGCTGACGTGCTTCTTGCGCTCGCCGCGCTGCACAAAGGCACCTTCTTCAAGCAGGCTGTTGAGCTGATCGCCCAGGGTGGTAACGGTCTTGTAGTCGTTACTGGCGAAGAAGTCGCGGTTGAAGATGATGTAGCTGGAAACCCCATGGGAAACCAGTTCCACCTGCGGCAACCAGAGGTGACGCTCCTGGTCTTCGTGCAGGCTGGTTTTGTACACCAGGCCGGACTTCTCCATACCCTTGAGGCGCGCATCAAGCAGGCCCAGCCATTGCTCCATGGCTGCCTTGTCCGCCAGTTGCTCGGTTTCCACGCGCGGGATGTAGACGAAGTGCTCGGTGAGCTCCAGAGGGTACAGGCGCGACAAACGGTTGAGGGTCTTCATCACCAGACGGTAATCGTTGACCAGACGCTCCAGCGCCTCGCCAGACAGACCTGGCGCGCTTTCGTTGACGTGCAGGCTGGCATCTTCCAGAGCCGATTGGGTCATGTATTCATCCATGGCCTCGTCGTCTTTGATGTACTGCTCCTGCTTGCCCTTCTTGACCTTGTACAGCGGCGGCTGAGCGATATAGATGTAGCCGCGCTCGACCAGCTCCGGCAGCTGACGGAAGAAGAAGGTCAGCAGCAGGGTACGGATGTGCGAACCGTCGACGTCGGCGTCGGTCATGATGATGATGTTGTGGTAGCGCAGCTTGTCGATGTTGTACTCATCGCGGCCGATACCACAGCCCAGGGCGGTGATCAGGGTGCCGACTTCCTGGGAGGAAATCATCTTGTCGAAACGCGCTTTCTCGACGTTGAGG
>JBIHZW010000301.1:0-4445 GCA_044240245.1 Pseudomonas sp.
GCAGACGCATCACGTCACCGCAAGCCGGCGCGCCGACCATGCCAGTGCCGACATCCGGGTCTTCCGCGTCCATCTTGCCGACGTTGCGCGGGTTTTCGTAATGGTCAATGACCTTTTCACTGTAAGCCATGCTGGTATTCCTTCCTCATCAGAGAGCCGCTCTTGCTTGGCGACTACTTAGTGCGCCGCCCACTCGATCTTGGAGATGTCGACACCGTCTTTGTACATATCCCACAGCGGCGACAATTCACGCAGCTTGGTGACCGCCTCGCAAACCTTCTGCGCGGCGTAATCGACTTCTTCATCAGTAGTGAAGCGGCCGAAGGTAAAGCGAATGGAACTGTGCGCCAGCTCGTCATTGCGGCCCAAGGCGCGCAATACGTAGGACGGCTCCAGGGAAGCAGAGGTACAGGCCGAACCGGACGAAACCGCCAGATCCTTGAGCGCCATGATCAGCGACTCACCCTCAACGTAGTTGAAACTGAGGTTGAGGTTGTGCGGTACACGGGCGCTCATGCTGCCGTTGATGTACAGCTCTTCCAGACCGTCGACCTGTTTGAAGAAACGCTCACGCAGGGCCAGGATTCGCTGGTTTTCCTGGGTCATTTCTTCCTTGGCAATGCGGAACGCCTCACCCATGCCTACACACTGGTGGGTCGCCAGGGTGCCGGAACGCATGCCGCGCTCATGGCCACCGCCATGGGTCTGAGCTTCCAGACGTACACGCGGCTTACGACGTACAAACAGCGCACCCACGCCTTTCGGGCCATAGGTCTTGTGCGCAGAGAAGGACATCAGATCGACCTTGAGCGACTCCAGATCGATTGCCACCTTGCCGGTGGACTGCGCCGCATCAACATGCAGAAACACGCCGCGCGAGCGGGTCAGCTCGCCGATAGCCGCGATGTCGTTGATGGTGCCGATTTCATTGTTCACGTGCATGACCGACACCAGAATGGTGTCCTCACGCAGCGCCGCCTCGATCATGGCCGGGGTAATCAGGCCATCTTCGCCAGGCTCGATATAGGTCACTTCGAAGCCTTCGCGCTCAAGCTGGCGCATGGTATCCAGCACCGCTTTGTGCTCGATCTTCGAGGTGATCAGGTGCTTGCCTTTGCTCTTGTAGAAATCGGCAATGCCTTTGATCGCCAGGTTGTTGGATTCGGTAGCACCGGAGGTCCAGACAATCTCACGTGGATCAGCATTGACCAGCTCGGCCACCTGGCGACGAGCGTTTTCTACGGCTTCTTCAGCTTTCCAGCCGAACACGTGGGAGCGCGACGCAGGATTGCCGAAGTTGCCGTCGACCAGCAGGCATTCGCTCATTTTTTGCGCAACACGCGGATCAACCGGCGTGGTGGCGGAATAATCGAGGTAAATCGGCAACTTCATCAACTTTCTCCTAAATCAGGTATCAGGCCAGCTAGCCAGCGCTTTGCGCTCAATCGACGGCGGACGTTTCGATCTTATCCAGGTACGGCGTCCTGCCATTGCAGCGGCGCTGATCCTGGCGCTGGGCAACTTCCTGCACTTCACGGCGGGTCACCAAGTCAGCGAGACTGATGCCGCTTAGAAATTCGTGTATCTGCTGGCTGAGATCACACCACAAATGGTGGGTCAGACAGGTATCACCCGCATGGCAATCGCCCTGCCCCTGGCAGCGCGTGGCATCGACCGACTCGTTGACCGCATCGATCACCTCAGCTACCTGGATACCCTGCATGTCGCGCGACAGCTGATAGCCACCACCCGGCCCACGCACACTGGAAACCAGATTACCGCGACGCAACTTGGCAAATAACTGTTCCAGATAGGAAAGGGAAATACCCTGCCGCTCGGAAATATCAGCCAGAGACACCGGCCCATGCTGCGCGTGCAACGCCAGATCAAGCATGGCGGTGACGGCGTAACGGCCTTTGGTGGTTAGTCGCATAAGGGATTACCGCGTGGTCGCAATATGCCGCGAGTATGCAATTCCCGAGCATTTAAGTCAACTATAAGACCTACTGCTTTAGTCGGGATTAGCCAAAATGGAGGGCGCGCAGCATAGCAAAATGCGCGCGCCAGCACCATCAAGCCGCAGGCTTGTCTGCGTCTTTGACCACGCCCGCGAAGTCCTCGTCACGCAGTTGCGGCAAATCCTTGGCGCAGTAGTCACTACCCAGGGACTTGAGCGCGCCGCACATGCCTTCCAAACGCCCATCCACCGCATGCAGGTGATCGAGCAGCTGACCAATGGCGCGAGCAACCGGGTCCGGCATGTCCTGGCTAACGCCATAGGCATCGAAACCGAGCTTCTCGGCGATCGCCTGACGCTTGGCTTCCTGCTCATCGTCGGTTTTGACGATGATGCGACCGGGGATGCCCACCGCAGTAGCGCCCGCCGGCACTTCTTTGGTCACCACGGCATTGGAGCCAATCTTGGCGCCCGCGCCGACCGTGAACGGCCCCAGCACCTTGGCACCCGCACCAACGACTACGCCATCCTCCAGCGTCGGGTGACGCTTGCCTTTGTTCCAACTGGTGCCACCCAAAGTCACACCCTGATAAAGGGTGACGTCATTGCCGATCTCAGCAGTTTCACCGATAACGATGCCCATGCCGTGATCGATAAAGAAACGCCGGCCAATCTTTGCGCCCGGATGGATTTCGATACCCGTGGTCCAGCGCCCAAAGTTCGACACCACGCGCGCCAGCCACTTCCAACCACTGCCCCACAGCGCATGCGCCACGCGATGCAGCCACACCGCATGCAGCCCCGGATAGCAAGTGACCACCTCAAAGGCATTACGCGCCGCCGGGTCGCGATGAAATACGCTTTGGATATCCTCTCGCATGCGCTCAAACATCTGTCTTCTCCTGCCTAGGGTGCTCGCCACGCGCCGCCTTGATGGTTTCCGTCAAGATCCCGCGCAAGATATTCATTTCCAGCTTGCTCACCGCACTGCGCCCGTACAAGCGACGCAGGCGACTCATCAAATGTCGCGGCTTGGCTGGATCAAGAAACCTGATCTCAACCAGCGCCTGCTCCAGATGACGATAAAACGATTCCAATTCATCCGCAGCAACCGGCTCTTCATCCGGGTCCACAACCGCAACCTGCTTGGCCGGCTGCCCCTCAGCGGCCAGCCAGGCCATACGCACTTCGTAAGCCAGCACCTGCACTGCCGCCGCCAGATTCAACGAGCTGAACGCCGGATCAGAGGGAATGTGCACGTGATAATGACAGCGCTGCAGCTCCTCATTGGTCAGGCCGGCATATTCACGACCGAACACCAACGCAACCTGCGCGCCTTGCTGCGCCTGCTCCCACGCAGCCACACCACACTCACGCGGCTCCAGCATCGGCCAAGGGATATGCCGATCTCGCGCACTGGTGCCCAGCACCAGCCGGCAACCGACCAGCGCCTCTTCAAGCGTCGCCACCACCTGCGCCGCGTCGAGAATATCAGTAGCGCCTGACGCCCTGGCCACGGCCTCGTCGCTCGGGAAATCCCGTGGATCAACCAGCACCAACTGCGACAAGCCCATGTTTTTCATGGCCCGCGCCGCACCACCGATATTGCCCGGATGACTGGTGCCGACCAACACAACGCGAATATTTCCCAGCAACGCAAACGCTCACAGACAAGGCTTAGAGGGGCAAATCTTACATAAGCCACCCGGCTTACGCCACGCAAGGCGCAGGTTGCGCTTCAACCGCCGGGCTTTTCTGCTAGAATGGCCGGCTTTCTTTAACGACCCAGGTGAACATCCATGCAGCCCATGCTGAATATCGCGCTGCGCGCAGCCCGTAGCGCCGGCGAAATGATCTTCCGCTCGACCGAACGCTTGGACGTCATCTCGGTCGACGAGAAAGAAGCCAAGGACTATGTGACTGAAATTGATCGCTCGGCCGAGCTGTTGATCATTCAGGCCCTGCGCAAAGCTTTCCCGAACCACGGCATCCTCGGCGAGGAAAGCGGCCTCAGCGAAGGCAGTGGCGACGGCGCCGATTACCTGTGGATCATCGACCCGCTGGATGGCACCACCAACTTCATCCGCGGCATTCCGCATTACGCCGTGAGCATCGCCTGCAAATACCGTGGCCGCCTTGAGCACGCCGTGATCATCGACCCGGTGCGCCAGGAGGAATTCACCGCCAGCCGAGGCCGTGGCGCTGCCCTCAATGGTCGCCGCCTGCGCGTTGGCAATCGCAAGAGCCTGGAAGGCGCCCTGCTCGGCACCGGCTTCCCGTTCCGCGACAGCCAGATGGAAAACCTGGAAAACTACATCGGCATGTTCCGCAGCCTGGTCGGCCAGACCGCGGGCATCCGCCGCGCTGGCGCAGCGAGCCTGGACCTGGCCTACGTGGCCGCCGGTCGCTTCGATGCATTCTGGGAATTCGGCCTGTCCGAGTGGGACATGGCAGCCGGCGCACTGCTGATTCAGGAAGCAGGCGGCCT
>JBIHZW010000302.1:0-4429 GCA_044240245.1 Pseudomonas sp.
TGCAACGTCGCCAATGAAGAGCAAGTGACCCAGACCGTGGCACAGATTGCCGAAGACTTCGGCGCGATCAACGGCCTGGTCAACAACGCCGGCATCCTGCGCGACGGCCTGACCATCAAGGTCAAGGACGGCGAAATCACCAAGCTGAGCCTGGCCCAATGGCAGTCGGTGATCGACGTCAACCTCACCGGCGTGTTCCTCTGCACCCGCGAAGTAGCGGCGAAGATGATCGAGCTGAAGAACGAAGGCGCGATCATCAACATCTCCTCGATCTCCCGCGCCGGCAATATCGGCCAAGCCAACTACTCTGCCGCCAAGGCTGGTGTGGCTGCCGACACCGTGGTCTGGGCCAAGGAACTGGCGCGTTACGGCATCCGTGTTGCAGGCGTTGCACCGGGCTTTATCGAAACCGAAATGGTTGCCAGCATGAAACCGGAAGCGCTGGAGCGCATGACCTCGGTCATCCCACTGCGCCGCATGGGCAAACCAGCCGAGATCGCCCACTCAGTGGCCTATATCCTGGAAAACGACTACTACACCGGTCGCATTCTGGAGCTGGATGGCGGCCTGCGTCTCTGATCGGTTAGATCGAAACGCGGCAAACAAAAAGCCCCGCAATGCGGGGCTTTTTTTGCTTTTAATTTTTCAAAATCTAGCGAGCTAGAGACCTACAAGGCAAAAACAGGCGAGGAAGCGGAGTGTACTTTTGTACATGAGCATTCCGAGCCTGTTTTTAACGCAGCAGGGCCGACGCGCAGCAGATCGACGGCCAAATACTTACCAGCCGACGCCAAAACCCAGGCTATAACGGGTTTCATCCAGCTCGCCTTCAGCACCACTGACCAAGTCCTTCTCAGCCTTCATATTCAGCGAGGCCCAATCGGTCAGCTTGTAGCGCAGCCCGACTGCGGCATCCAGGGTGTAATCAGCAACGTTGTTCAGTGGTTTACCCACTTCACCATCGCTGAACAGCTCGACACTCTTGCCAACTAGGTAGCGGTTGTAATCCCACTTCAAGCTCGCAGCGTAGAAGTTGTCACTCTCGCCATTGCTGTATTCGTAGTCGCTACGGTTAAGCAGGCCGGCCACAGAGAAGGCACCCAACTCGTTGTCCCAGAACTGGTAACCCGGACCGGTACCCACGGTGCGTTGGCGCTCAAGCTCTTCGACCATATCACGCTTGTATTCCAGACGGCCCTGCCAGAACCAGTGTTCGGTCAGGAAGCGGTCGAGGGCGTATTCGGCGCTCCAATTGTCGGTGGTCACCACGTCGTCCTGGAACTCGCGGTTGTAGTCAGCTTCTGCGTTATGGCGCCACAGGCCGTGACGGGCCTGAGTCTTGAGGCTGACGTCATAGTCGTCGGTGTCGCGCTCGGCACGCTTATAGTCCAGCGCCGCATCGATATTGCCCTTCCAGACCAAATCCTCGACCAAGGGCTTGGGCTTGAGGATCTGCTTGATGCTGGCCAGTTCGATGGTCTTGGGCGCATCGCCATTGGCCAGGATCACCTTGCCCGGCTCGGCCGGCTGCAGGGACTTGGCGCGTTCACCGGCGATGGCGTTTTCCTTGATCAGCAGTTCCTGATCGCTTTCCAGGGTGGCGATCTTGCTCCAGTCGAGAGCAATCGCGCCGCCGTAGTCGGTCGCCAGCAGCAGCTTGCCGCCATCGTAGAACTTGATCTTGCCGGTCAGGCGGTCGCCGTTCTTCAGCCAGACGGTATCCGCCAGCGTGGAGGTAGCAGCCACAGAAAGGGCCAGGCACAGCAGGGTTCTGGGAAACATAGGGATGGTTTGTCTACTTCGGGTTCGCGGAAGGTCGCGCATTATCCGTAAGCACGACGCCAGAGCAAGCACTGACCGACAGAATCACCACGAGTTCACCACTGTTTGCGCTACCAGCCGACGCCCACCCCCAACAGATAACGCCGCTCACTGCTGGTTTGCCCGAGCCCACGTGCCTGGTCCAGCTCATACAGCAGCGACAGCCGCGCCCAGTCCGTCAGCCGGTAACGCAGGCCCACTTCGCTGTCGAGCACGTAGTCAATTTCATCTATCTCAGGCAGCTGCAGTTCGGCTGTGCTGTAAAACTCCAGACGGGTACCCCAGAGCAGGCGCTTGTAATCCCAGGACAGCGAGTAGGTATTGAACGCCAGTTCGCCATCAGTGGACTCCAGTTGCAGACGGTTGAACTGGCCGATCACATCCAGTCGGCCCAGCTCGTTATCCCAGAAGCGATAACCCGGCCCGGTACCCAGTGAGCGCTGGCGAGTGAAAAAGGCGAACTCATCCTCGTCCTGCTCGGCACCGACCCGCCAGAACCAGTGGTCCGTGATAAAGCGGTCAAGGTCGTATTCCAACTGCCAGTTGTCGGCGGTCTTCGCGTCATTCTTGACCTTACGCTCCAGCTCACCGGCTAACACGTGACGCCAGCGCCCGTGCTCCACGCGCGTATTGCCTTTGAGCTTCCACTCATCGGTGTCGTTGTCATCGCGTTTCATATCCAGCTTGGCGTCCAGATTGCCTTCCCAGAAGCGATCTTGCAGCACCGGGCGCGGCGGGATCAGGCGCTTGATACTGGAGAGCGGCACGGTCTGCGTGTTGTCACTGACCACCCGCACCATGCCCTTGCCGGCGGCTTCCAGCTGGTTGCTGTGCTCGCTGTCGAGACCTTGGCGGCGCATCAGCAAGGGTTTCTCCGAGCGTAGGGTGTCGATATCCTTCCAGGCAATCAGCACCTGGCCGGCGTACTTGGTTTTCAAGGCCAGTTTGCCGCCGTCGAGCAGAACTATCTCACCACTCAGACGGTCACCATTGTTCAACCACACGGTGTCCGCCGACACAGGCGCGGCTAGAACAAGAACCAAAGAACACAACAGAGTACGTAGCAGCATGATGGGAAAGCCGGATAGCGAACCAGGACAAGTGCCGAAGCATGCCGCGCCAGGCCAGCCGACAGCAAGCCAGGTCGAACGGCGCACGGCACTTTATGCGGTGCTGGCCCAGATACCTGCCGGCTGCGTGGTGAGTTACGGCCAGCTGGCCGCATACGCCGGCTTAGGTCGCGCCGCACGCTGGGTCGGGCGCACGCTCAGCCAACTGCCGGACGGCAGCACCCTGCCCTGGCACCGGGTAATTGCCGCCGGCGGGCGCCTCAGTTTACCCGCCGGCAGCCTGTCTGGCGCCGAGCAACGCAGCCGTCTACGCGAGGAAGGCGTGCAAATCCATAACGATCGGGTGGATATGCCGCGCTATGGCTGGCGCCCAATGGAGCACAGCGGTTAGAGTGCGCCCTTTATTAGGTCAAACTCAGGCTGATACCCCTTCAATGCCCCGTAAAAGCTGGCGTGATGCCATTGCTGCCTACTCCAGCCCCTCGACATTGGTGCTGCTCCTTCTAGGGTTCGCCGCTGGCCTGCCTTATATGTTGGTGTTCTCCACCCTTTCTGTCTGGTTGCGCGAAGCCGGTGTGGCGCGCGACACCATTGGTTTTGCCAGCCTGATTGGCCTCGCATACGCCTTCAAATGGGTCTGGTCGCCACTGCTCGACCAATGGCGCCTGCCGCTGCTGGGCAAGCTGGGCCGCCGACGCTCCTGGTTGGTGCTGTCACAGATTCTGATCGCCATCGGCTTGGCCGGTATGGCCCTGTGTGACCCGCAAACCCATCTGACCTGGCTGATATCCCTGGCCGTGCTGGTGGCCTTCGCCTCAGCCACCCAGGACATCGCCGTCGATGCCTACCGCCTGGAAATCGTCGACGACACCCGCCAAGCCGCGCTGGCCGCCAGCTATATGGCCGGCTACCGCGTCGCCGCCCTGCTGGCCACCGCCGGTGCGCTGTATTTTGCCGAAGGCTTTGGCTCCACCGCCCTGCTCTATCAGCACGGCGCCTGGGCTGGCACTTACCTGCTGTTCGCCCTGCTGATGCTGCCCGGCCTGCTGACCAGCCTGTGGATGCGCGAGCCGGATGTACCACTGCGCACACAATTGGCCGCCGCCCGTTATGGCTTCAGCCACCAGATTGCCTCGGTACTGGTACTGATTGTGCTGCTGGTATCGGTACCAGCGATGTTTACCCAGTTCTATCACACCGACTTCGCCAGCGTGATCAACGGCGAAGCGAGCATGCTTGACCTGCTACTGGAAGACCGCGCCTTCCTGCGCGCCCTGCTCTACACCATCCTCAGCGCCCTGTGCCTGTCGTCGATGGGCCGTCGCGGTCTGGCGCCAGTGCTGACGCCGGTCAACGACTTTATCGTGCGTTACCGCTGGCAGGCCTTCCTGCTGCTGGGGCTGATCGCCACATACCGCATGTCGGACACCGTGATGGGCGTGATGGCCAACGTGTTCTATATCGATCAGGGCTTTACCAAGGACCAGATCGCCAGCGTCAGTAAGCTGTTCGGGTTGGTGATGACCCTGATTGGTGCG
>JBIHZW010000303.1:0-4418 GCA_044240245.1 Pseudomonas sp.
CCCGATTGAGGCGATGCGCACGCCCTACCGTATCGACATCCTGCAGCCGCTGTATTTCGTGCTGCCCGAGCTCAAGCGCCTGTTCGAACTGGCCCATGAAGACATCATGGCCATGGTGCAGCAGGCCATGCGTCTGGGCCTGCATGCGCCGAAGTTTCCGCCGAAAGCGGCATAACCTTTGTAGGATGGCCCGACACCCATCCTACGGCTCACTTTTGACCCTTGGAGAACCCCATGTCCCTTGCCCAAGCCCAATGCGAAGCCTGCCGCGCCGATGCGCCGAAAGTCAGCGATGACGAGCTGGCCGAACTGATCCGCGAGATTCCGGACTGGAACATCGAAGTGCGCGGCGACCATATGGAGCTGGAGCGGGTTTACCTGTTCCGCACCTTCCGCCATGCCCTGGCCTTTACCAACGCGGTCGGCGCCATCGCCGAGGAAGTAGGCCACCACCCGGCGCTGCTCACTGAATGGGGTAAGGTCACCGTGACCTGGTGGAGCCATGAGATGCGCGGCCTACACCGCAACGACTTCATCATGGCCGCACGCACCGATGTACTGGCCGCCAGCGCCGAGGGCCGCAAGTGAGCCATTTCCACAACATTGTGCGAGTGCCGGGCGACCCGATTCTCGGCCTGATGGATGCCTACCGCGCTGACCGTAACCCGGCCAAGCTCGACCTCGGCGTGGGCGTTTACAAGGACGCTCAGGGCCTGACGCCGATTCCACGCGCGGTAAAGCTCGCCGAACAGCGGCTGGTGGAAAGCGAAACCAGCAAAAGCTATATCGGCGGCCATGGCGATCCACTGTTTGGCAGCCTGCTTAGCCAGCTGGTATTGGGCGCAGATAGCCCATTGCTGGCCGAACGCGCTGGCACCACCCAGACCCCTGGCGGTACCGGAGCGCTGCGCCTATGTGCGGACTTTATCGCCCACTGCCTGCCGGGACGCGGCATCTGGCTAAGCGACCCGACCTGGCCAATCCACGAGAGCATCTTTGCTGCCGCAGGCCTACGCGTTGGCCATTACCCCTATGTCGGCGCGGACAACCAGCTGAATGTCGAGGCGATGATCGCCGCCCTCGCCCACGTGCCCAAAGGCGATGTGGTGCTGCTGCACGCCTGCTGCCACAACCCCACCGGCTTCGACCTCACCCCGCGTGACTGGAAGCGCGTGCTGGAGGTGGTCAAAGCCCGCGAGCTGTTGCCGCTGATCGACTTCGCCTACCAGGGTTTTGGCGATGGCCTGGAGCAGGACGCCTTTGCCGTGCGCCTGTTTGCCGCCGAGTTGCCCGAGCTGTTGATCACCAGTTCCTGCTCGAAGAATTTCGGCCTGTACCGCGAGCGCACCGGTGCACTGATCGTCTGCGCCGAGACGGCGACAAAGCTGCAGGACGTGCGCAGCCAGCTGGCGTTTATCGCGCGCAATCTGTGGTCCACTCCGCCGGCTCACGGTGCGGCAGTGGTCACCACTATCCTGGCTGACACCGAGCTGAACGGCCTCTGGGTCAGCGAGCTGGACGCCATGCGCCAGCGCGTTGCCAGCCTGCGCGCCGGTCTGGTTGAAGCCCTGCAACCGTATGGCCTGAATGAGCGCTTTGCGCATATCGCGGTGCAGCGTGGGATGTTCTCCTACACCGGCCTGAGCCCAACCCAGGTGCAACGCCTGCGCGATGAGTTCAGCGTGTATATGGTCGGTTCAGGCCGGGCGAATATGGCCGGGCTCGACGCCGAGCGCCTGGATCAACTGGCCAGCGCCATTTCACGCGTCTGCTGCGACTGATACGCACCCGAGCCCCGCCACAGTGCCCGGGGCTCGGGTAGCAGCATGTGCCGACAAGCTTGCTATAGTCGCCGCACGCCCATCGCACCGAGACGCCCGTGCCCCGCTTGTTGAACTTCGCCCTCCGCCTGTACCAGCGCATCTTGCACAGCCTGGCCCTCTATCCAACACTGATCGCGTTGGGCTTCTTCGTTTTGTGCCTACTGAGCATGAGCATCGAATACCAGCCCTGGATGATGTCGCTCAAAGGCGAGTTTGATGTCGGCCTGGTGCGCAATGCCGACAATGCCCGCTTGATTCTCGGCACACTGGTCGGCGGCATCCTCTCGCTCATGGTGTTCAGCTTCTCCATGGTTATGGTGGTGCTCAACAATGCCGCCGCCGCGTTGTCACCGCGCGTAGTGCCTGGCCTGATCAGCGATAAAAGCCATCAGAAGACCCTGGGTTTCTACCTCGGCACCATCCTCTTCTCGCTGCTGCTGATCACCACGATTGAACTGGACAACTCCACCCAGGTGCCCAGCCTCGGCGTATTGATGGCATTGGCGATGGGTATCGCCTGCCTGGGCCTGTTTGTGCACTTTATCCACTCGATTTCCCGCTCGATTCAGGTGGAGTACATCCTCAACAACCTGTACCACACCACCCTGGCGAAACTCGCCGCGCGCGAAGCCAAGCTGGCCGCTATCGACAACCTGCCTAGCTGGCCAGAGGAGCAAAACTGGCAAGAGGTCTGCGCGCAGCGCAGCGGTTATTTCAAAGAGCTTAACGTCAATACGATCAACACCATCCTATGTGAGCACGACCTGCGCATGACCGTGATGATCCATCGCGGCTTCTTCGTGATGAGTGGCAGGCCGCTGTTCAAGCTCGACCGTGAGGTCGACTCGGCAATCACCGAGGCGCTGCTCGACTGCTTCGATTTCTTTCTCGAGGAATACGCCCACACCCACTACCTGTTTGGCTGCACGCAGATGTCGGAAATCGCCGTCAAGGCGCTCAGCCCCGGTATCAACGACCCCGGCACGGCGATTACCGCCATCGACCTGCTCAGCGTGTTGTTCAGCAAGCGGCTGGCTTTGCCGGACCTGGATGTCACCCTGGCGGACGATGGCCCGCCACGCCTGCTGCATTACGAACTCTCGCTGGATGAGCTGCTGCAACGAGTATTCGGCCCCATTCGCCACTACGGCTGCGCCGATGTGAGTGTGCTGATCGGCTTGCTGCAGGCCTTCAAGAACCTGCTCTACCAACCGCTGCGTGCTACGCAGAAAACCGATCTGCTGCGGCATGTGCGCAGCGTGCAGGAAACCGCCGATCAGCACCTGAGCAACAGCCGCGATCGCCACGCCATCAACCAGCTGCTCGAGCGCATCAACCAGACCAGTTCAGCCCAGGAGCCGATTGCCCTGCTTGGCATGGCGGGCAGCAAGAGCGCGGAAAACAACACCCAGCAACCTTCTACCGGTTCGCGCGAAGCCCTGTAAGCACTACGGAAAAGTTAGGCGCTGGCTGCGATCTGTATTGGTGCAGCAAGGCGCTTCAGCGCCCTCGGCGCACGCACAGGCAATGCCTGGAAAAATCAAAAGACCGTTTATCTATAAAATTAACTGTTTAAAAACAACAGCTTAATTCGTTACCTGGCTAAGCACTGGCACCCTTAATGCTTGCACTCAGCGGCATAGTTCCCTAGGGTAGGTCGCCATGTGGTCCCTGATTGCCCCTATCAGCTCGTTGCTCGGTGGGGTTGCTTTACTCCTCCTCGGCAATGGTCTGCTCAACACCCTACTGACCCTGCGTGGCGTCGCCGAAGGCTACTCCACCTCGATGCTCGGCCTGATCATGTCCGGGTACTTTGTCGGTTTTCTCCTTGGCACCTGGCTAGCGATTCCGCTGGTCCGCCGCGTTGGGCATATCCGTGCGTTTGCCTTTTGCGCCGCCCTCGCCGCCATCACCGCCCTACTCCATGTGCTGATCGTCGCCCCCTGGGTCTGGCTGGGCCTGCGTGTGCTTTACGGCCTGGCGCTGGTCAGCCTGTATATGGTGATCGAGAGCTGGCTTAACGCCCAGGTGCCCAACGACAAACGCGGCCAGGTGTTTGCCGTGTATATGGCAGTCAACCTTGGCGCGCTGGCCGCCGCGCAGCAGCTGCTCAACCTGGCATCGCCAAGCGACTTCGTGCTGTTCGTGCTGGCCGCCATGCTGATCAGCGCGGCCTTGATGCCCATTACCCTGACCCGGCAGATCCAGCCCAGCGTGCCGGACACCCTGCACACCAACCTGCGCCAGATCGCCGGTATCGCCCCACTGGCGTTGGCCGCCGCGGGCTTATCCGGTCTGGCCCTCGGCGCCTTCTGGGGCATGGCCCCGGTGTATGCCAGCCTGAATGGCTTCGATGCCACCGGCGTGGGTTTGCTGATGAGCAGCACGATTCTCGGCGGCGCCTTGCTGCAATGGCCGATTGGCATTTACTCGGATAAACACGACCGCCGCCTGGTGCTGTTCTGGGTGGTCGCGCTGGCCGTAGTGGTTGCCGTGCTGATGAGCCTGTTGCCGGCCGGTCGCCTGCTGCTCGGGCTGATGTTTATCTGGGGCGGCCTGGCCTTTGCCATCTACCCGATTGCCGTGGCGCAGTTG
>JBIHZW010000304.1:0-4403 GCA_044240245.1 Pseudomonas sp.
CATCCGGGTTTCGCTGCGCTCAACTTCCCTCGCTCCGGTGCTGTTCCGAGGGTCGGCAAGACGGGCCATCCATGGCCCGACATGCCTCGTTTGGCATCCATGCCAAACGCCCCTCTCCACAGCACCTCCACTCGGCCTCCTGACGGGATTCGGGGACCGCGTTGTTTGGGCGATTTGTGGAATGGAGAGCGAAAGGCAAAAGCGGAACGGAAAAGCAAAAGCATCGCGGGCAAGCCCGCTCCTACAGGTTCGGCGGACATTCGTAGGATGGGTTGAGCGCAGCGATACCCATCAAGCAGGTGATCAAACGACCGCATGGGTATCGCCCTGCTCCACCCATCCTACGAAGCGCTGGTTTGGCCTTTTTATCATTCGCCCACAATCTCGCAGACGACGCCAAACGCCCCATCAGCAGGCCGAGTGGAATCGTTGCGGAAGGGGTTGAGCGGCATGGATGCCGCGAGAGCCGCGATGGGCCAGGGATGGCCCTTCGCGGCGGGCCCCTGGAGCTATGATGGAGCGAGGGAACCCGACGAAGTCGGGCCGGATGCAAGGGGCAAGACCTCTTGGTTACTTCTGGGGCGTCTGCCAGAAGTGACCCGCCGTAAGGGCGGAACCGTTAGCCCGAGCAACACATAAGCGGCGTAAGCAAAGCCGCAAAACCTGCCACATCCAAACCAATCAAAAACAGCAAAGCTCGCGGCCATGGGCCGCTCCTACAAGGGCGAGACATGCCCTCGCCGGGGCAGAAAAACAAAACCCCGCCCATCAGCGGGGTTTTGTCGACCAAGCGCCAGGCTTATTCCGCCTGCGCCACCAGCGTTCCGTTGTGGTTACGGCTCCACTGCGGCAGCAGCGTACCAATCAGCATACCGGCCATGCTGAACAACAGGCCCGCCAGCTGTGGCGGCCAGAAGGCGGCTTCGCTCCAGGTGTATTCCAGGTAAATCCACGACACCAGACCAAAGGCGATGGCAACCAGCGCGCCTTGGGTAGTCGCACGCTTCCAGAACAACCCGGCGAACAACGGCACCACGGCCGCCACCAGGGTCACCTTGTAGGCGTTGCCGACCATCTCGTAGATGCTCGCATCCGAATACAGGGCAAAGCTCAGGGTGGATGCCGCGCAGACCACGATGGTGACGCGCATCAGCAGCAGGAACTGCTTGTCGTTAAGCACCGGCAAAAAGCGCTTGAGCACGTTCTCGGTCAGGGTCACCGACGGCGCCAGCAAGGTGCCCGAGGCGGTGGACATGATGGCCGAGAGCAGCGCGCCGAAGAACATGATCTGGGCGAACAGCGGCGTCTTGTCGAGGATCAGCAGCGGCAGAATCATCTGCGAGTCTTCCGCCAGCCACTTCTCGACCAGCGCCGGGTCGATCATCGAGGCGGCGTACACCAGAAACACCGGCAGCATGCAGAAGCCGAGGTAGAACACCGCACCGGTCATCGAGGCGCGGGCGGCGATGTTCTCGCTCTTGGCCGACATCACGCGCTGGTACACGTCCTGTTGCGGGATGGAGCCGAGCATCATGGTCACGGCGGCGCCGATAAAGGCGACGATGTCCTTGGGCTCGAAGGCGTGCATAAAGGTGAACTTGCCTTCGCTGGCCGCCTTGCTGATCACCAGGTCGGCGCCGCCGGCCATGTCGCTGAACAGCCAGACCAGGTAGATCAGGCCGACGACGATGATGATCATCTGGAAGAAGTCGGTCAGGGCAATCGACCACATGCCGCCGAACAGGGTGTACAGCAGCACGATAAAGGTGCCGAGGAACATGCCCTGAGTGGTGCTGATGCTGCCGTCGGAGATGACGTTGAATACCAGGCCGAGGGCGATCAGCTGCGCGGCGATCCAGCCCAGGTAGGACATGACGATGACCAGGCTGATGATCAGCTCGACCTGCGGGCCGAAGCGCTTTTTGAAGTAGTCACCGATGGTCAGCAGGTTCATCCGGTACAGCGGCCGGGCGATGATCAGGCCTACCAGGAACAGGCAACCGAAGGAGCCGAATGGGTCCTCGACGATGCCGGCAAAGCCTTCTTCGAGGAAGGTGGCGGGGATGCCCAGCACGGCCTCGGAGCCGAACCAGGTGGCGAACACCATCGCGGCGACGATGGGAAAGCCCATGCTACGACCACCGGAGGCGAAATCGCGGGTGTTGTGCACCCGGGTGGAGGCGTAGAAACCGATGGCGACAGTCACCAGCAAATAGAGCGCAACGAACCAGATCAGCATGCTTTCCCGTTCCACAGACGTCAGCCCACCGCATGCATGGCCCACGCAGGCTGCGCAGGACGGATCGATGGGCTACAGGTTTTTGTTATGACCATTTTTGACGGGTAGCTGCACGCGCCCGTTCAAGGTCGCGCAGTCTGGCAAATACGTAAAATATGTCAAACAAAAACGACGAAACGTAAGCAGATAATTCGCTAAAACGCTCTGCACGCCTCTGTAACAGACTGTAATCGCTGCATAACCTGCTCAAGCGCAGCTGCAGGTAGTTGCATATTTTTGACAGTAGGCCAGCAAACGCCCTATCCGAAAGGCATAAAAAAGCCAGGCACTGGGCCTGGCTTTTTCACATCAGCAACCGCCGATTCAGGCTGGTTTCGCTTCCACTTCCTTGACCCGGAACCACGCCGCATACAGCGCCGGCAGGAACAGCAGGGTCAGCGCCGTGGCGACGATCAGACCGCCCATGATCGCTACGGCCATCGGCCCGAAGAACACGCTGCGCGACAGCGGGATCATCGCCAGTACCGCCGCCAGGGCGGTCAGCACGATGGGGCGGAAACGGCGCACGGTGGCTTCGATAATCGCGTGCCAGCGGTCCATGCCCGAGGCGATGTCCTGCTCGATCTGATCGACCAGAATCACCGAGTTACGCATGATCATCCCCGACAGGGCGATGGTGCCGAGCATGGCAACGAAGCCGAACGGCTGGCGGAAGATCAGCAGGAACAGCGTCACGCCAATCAGCCCCAGCGGCGCGGTGAGGAACACCATGGCCGAGCGCGAGAAGCTCTTCAGCTGCAGCATCAGCAGGGTCAGCACCACCACGATAAACAGCGGAATACCGGCGTTTACCGAGGCCTGGCCACGGCTGGAGTCTTCCACGGTGCCGCCAACATCCAGCTGGTAGCCGTCCGGCAGTTGCGCACGCACCGGCTCAAGGGTCGGCAGGATCTGTTTGATCAGGCTGGCCGGCTGCTCCTTGCCATACACATCGGCACGCACGGTGACGGTCGGCAGGCGGTTGCGATGCCAGATGATGCCTTCCTCGAAGCCGTACTCCAGGGTGGCGATCTGCGACAGCGGCACGCTGCGACCATTGTCGGTCGGCACCGCCAGACTTGGCAGCAGGCCGAGTTCCTGACGCTCACTCAAGGTGCCGCGCAGGAGGATTTCGATCAGCTCGTTGCCTTCTCGGTACTGGCTGACTGGCGAGCCGGTCAGCGAGCTTTGCAGGAAGCGCGACAGGTCGGCAGTGCTGACGCCCAGGGCGCGAGCGCGTTCCTGGTCGATGTTTAGGCGCACCACCTTGCTCGGCTCTTCCCAGTCCAGGTGCACGTTGGTCACGTGGCTGTTCTCACGCACCTTGTCGGCGACCTGACGGGCCAGTTGGCGCACCTCGTCGATATGCTCACCGGAAACGCGGAACTGCACCGGGTAACCCACGGGAGGGCCATTTTCCAGACGGGCGATACGGGTGCGCAGGGTTGGGAACTCGTCCTGCAGCACATCAATCAGCCAGGTGCGGATCTTCTCGCGGTCTTCGATGCTTTTCGCCAGCACTACAAACTGGGCAAAGCTGGCGGCCGGCAGTTGCTGGTCCAGCGGCAGGTAGAAGCGCGGCGAGCCGGTGCCGACGTAGGCGACGAAGTTGTCGATGCCTTCATGGCCGCTAAGCAGCTGCTCCAGACGCTTGGCCTGCTCTTCGGTGGCGGCCAGGGACGCGCCTTCGCTGAGCTTGAGGTCGACCATCAGTTCCAGACGGCCGGAAGCCGGGAAGAACTGCTGCGGGACAAAGCGGAACAGCACGATCGAGGCAACAAACAGGCCGATGGTCAGCAGGATCACGGTTTTCCGCCGGCGTACGCACCACTCCACCGCCGTGCGCACACGCCGGTAGAACGGCGTGCCGTATGGGTCATGACCGTCCGCGCTGCCGCCATGCTTGGCGGCGTGCAGCTTGGCCAGGTCCGGTAGCAGCTTGGCGCCGAGGTACGGCACAAACACCACGGCGGCGATCCACGACACCAGCAGGGCAATCGCTACCACCTGGAAGATCGAGCGGGTGTATTCGCCGGTGCCGGACTGCGCGGTGGCAATCGGCAGGAAGCCGGCGGCGGTAATCAGGGTACCGGTGAGCATGGGGAAGGCGGTGCTGGTCCAGGCA
>JBIHZW010000305.1:0-4401 GCA_044240245.1 Pseudomonas sp.
GGCTGGTGAAGAAGGCTGACGGTTCCCTGGCTCTGGCCAGCACCATCGGCGCCGGCTGCCCGCTGACCAGCGGCGACACCCCGCTGCTGACCTGCGACGTCTGGGAACACGCCTACTACATCGACTACCGCAACATGCGTCCAAAGTACGTCGAGGCGTTCTGGAACCTGGTCAACTGGGACTTCGTAGCGAAAAACTACGCCGCCTAAGTACCAGCGTTACCCACAAGAAACCCGGCCCAGTGCCGGGTTTCTTGTTATGTGGATAAGCGTTTTATAGGAGCTTGCGCGGGGGGAAAGCCAGGTGCAGCGCCTCTACTTGCTGCACCGCCTGACTCAGGCGCTGATCGGCGATGACCGGGCCCAGGTACTCGCACAGGCCGATATACAGCAGGTTGAGCAATTGTCGTAACTGCTCAAGGCCCAAGCCAGCGGACTCCAGCGCAGCGCCCTGCTCCAGCCAGGCGCGTACCAGCAGGCGCTGTTCGTTAGCCACGCTCAAACCGCCCAGGTTGCCCGCAGCAAAACGCCGCAAACGCGGCACCAGCGCCGCGGCCAGGTCATTCAACAACACCCGGCTCAGCGCCTCGAAGGTATGCAGCGCCTGACTATCCGGACCAACCATTAGCGGCGTCGCCACGCCCATCCGCTGCCGCCAACTGTGTAGCAGCGGCTCCGGGTCCGGCAGCAAGGCCGATAGTGGCCCGGTCAGCGCCCCCACCAGTTCGCGGTAGAGCTTGGCGCGCTCCAGTTTGCGCTCAGTGGTCGCGGCCACTTCGCCGAGAAACTCATTGAGGGCGAACGGCGGTTTATCGGCGTATTTGCTTTCCCACAGCGCCAGCACGGCCAGCAGTTCGTCCTCGGCAAAGTGCCCGGCCAGCCCGGTGTAGATCGCCCGTCGGCGAGTTGCCAGGCTCATCTCACACCCTCCTCGGCAGGTCGTTGCTGTCGAAGGTCACGGCCAGGTTGAACTCGGGATAGCCCACTTCAGCATGCTCGGCATAATCCAGACCGCGCTGCTCATGCTGGGTGGAGGTACGCAGACCGAGGGTTTTCGCCAGCAATAGATAGAGCATCAGTGCCAGCGGGAAGGCCCACAAAAAGGCCACACCGGCGCCGAGTAGCTGCACACCGACCCGCGACCAGTTGAACAGATCGCCACTGAAGAACAGCCCGGCCGCCACAGTGCCCCAGACGCCGGCAAAACCATGCACCGGCACGGCGCCGACCACATCATCGAGCTGCCAGCGCTCCAGCAGACGCATGCCGAACACCACCACAAAGCCGGCCACCAGCCCAGTCAGCAAGGCAAACAACGGAGACATGCTCGCGCAGCCGGCGGTGATGCCGACCAGGCCACCCAGAGAACCATTCACCGTGGTGGTCAACAGCACCGGGCTGGAGGTGCTGCGCTGCGCCAGAAACGCACCCAGCGCCCCGGCCGAGGCCGCCAGATGAGTATTCAGGGCAATCAGCCCGAGGCTGACATTCATCTCCAGGCTGCTGCCGGCGTTAAAGCCGAACCAGCCAACCCAGAGAATAAAGCCGCCCAGCGCGACCAGGCTGAGGTTGTGCCCGGGAATGCTGCGCGGCGTACCGTCCGCTGCAAAACGGCCCAGACGCGGCCCCAGCACCAGAATGCCGGCCAGCGCACACCAGGCGCCGACACTATGCACCACGGTCGAACCGGCGAAATCGATAAAGCCCAAGGCCGCCAACCAGCCCTGGCCGCCATAGATGCCGCTCCACACCCAGCTGCCGAACACTGGATAGATAAACCCGCTGATCACCACCGCGCCGATCAGGTAGGCCGAATAGCGCGTACGCTCGGCCATGGCACCGCTGGCGATGGTCGCCGCGGTGGCTGCGAACATCATCTGAAACAGCAAGAAGGTGAAATCCCAGGGCTCACCCGTGTGCGGCGCGAAATGGCTCATGCCGAACCAGCCGGTGATATTGCTGCCGAACATCAAGCCAAAGCCCAGCAGCCAGAAGGTGATGCCGCCGACGCAGCCGTCCATGTAATTTTTCATCATCACATTGACCGCGTTCTTCGCTCGCGACATGCCGCTTTCCAGCAAGGCAAAGCCGGCCTGCATAAAGAACACAAGCACACTGGCCAACACTAGCCAGGCCGTGTTGAGCGCCTCATCGCTGGCCGCCTGCGCCAGTGGCGAAACCGCAAAAACAGCTATCCCTAACAGTCGAGTTTTCATCGCAGCGTCCCCCGTAACGGTGAGTACCAGGGGCTTCGCAACTCTCATGCCAAAGAAAAAAATAGCTGGGAGCGATTTTTAACCTTGCGTAACAACGGCCCAAAGGGTGGCCGCCAGGGATGGCTGGCGATATAAAACCGCCCAACGGTGCTCAAGCCATAGGCAACTCGCACCGACACAGTGCAAGCAGCCAACACAGCTGCCAGGGTCCGCGCCATCGCCGCGCAGATAATTTGTTCGACAAAGTTTGGTAATGGCCCTTTGACTGCAAGCGCGACTTTGCCAATACTCACTAGCGTCTGACGCCGAAGGCCTCGAACAAGGAACCGTCATTTGAAGCTGGAACTTAAAAACAGCTTGTCTCTCAAGTTGCTCCGCGTAGTGCTGTTATCAGCGCTTATCGTCGGCGTGGTCTTGAGTCTTGCGCAGATTGTTTTCGACGTTTACAAAACACGTCAGGCAGTCGCCAACGACGCGCACCGAATTCTTGGCATGTTCCGCGACCCATCCACCCAGGCGGTTTACAGCCTGGATCGGGAAATGGGCATGCAGGTGATCGAAGGGCTGTTCCAGCATGAGTCGGTGCGCATGGCCGCCATCGGCCACCCCAACGAACCGATGCTGGCGGAGAAAGCCCGAGAGCAGGTCGATATCCCCACCCGCTGGCTGACCGACCCGATCCTTGGCAAAGAACAGAATTTCACCACTCAGCTGGTTGGCCGCGGCCCCTACAGCGAGTACTACGGCGACCTCAGCATCACCCTCGACACGGCCCCCTACGGCGAGAGCTTTGTCACCAACTCAGTGATCATATTTATCTCCGGTGTGCTGCGCGCCCTGGCCATGGGTCTGGTGCTGTACCTGGTCTATCACTGGCTGCTGACCAAACCGCTGTCGAAGATCATCGAGCACCTGACCAATATCAACCCGGACCGTCCCAGCGAACACAAGCTGCCGATGCTCAAGGGCAACGAGAAGAACGAGCTGGGCCTGTGGATCAACACCGCCAACCAGCTGCTCTCCTCCATCGAACGCAATACCAATCTGCGCCGCGAAGCGGAAAACAGCCTGCTGCGCATGGCCCAGTACGACTTTCTCACCGGCCTACCGAACCGTCAGCAACTGCAACAGCAACTCGACCAGATTCTCGAAGATGCCGGCCGCCTGCAACGCCGTGTCGCGGTACTCTGCGTGGGCCTGGATGACTTCAAAGGGATCAACGAACAGTTCAGCTACCAGACCGGCGACCAGCTACTGCTGGCCCTGTCCGACCGTCTGCGCAGCCACAGTGGCCGTCTCGGTGCCTTGGCCCGTTTGGGCGGCGACCAGTTCGCCCTGGTGCAGGCCGATATCGAGCAGCCTTACGAGGCCGCCGAACTGGCGCAGAGCGTGCTCGACGACCTCGATAACCCGTTTATGCTCGACCAGCAGCAAGTACGTCTGCGCGCGACCATCGGCATCACCCTTTTCCCGGAAGATGGCGACAGCACCGAGAAGCTGCTGCAGAAAGCCGAACAGACCATGACCCTGGCCAAGAGTCGTTCACGCAACCGCTACCAGTTCTATATCGCCAGCGTCGACAGCGAAATGCGCCGCCGCCGCGAGCTGGAAAAAGACCTGCGCGACGCCCTGGCCCTGAATCAGCTGCACCTGGTCTACCAACCGCAGGTGGATTATCGCGACCACAGCGTGGTCGGCGTCGAAGCGCTGCTGCGTTGGCAGCACCCACAACATGGCTTCGTGCCGCCGGATCTGTTTATCCCGCTGGCCGAACAGAACGGCACCATCATCCCGATTGGCGAATGGATTCTCGACCAGACCTGTCGCCAGCTGCGCGAATGGCACGACCAGGGCTTCACCGAGCTGCGCATGGCAGTCAACCTCTCCACCGTGCAGCTGCACCACGCCGAGTTGCCACGGGTGGTCAACAACCTGATGCAGGTTTACCGCCTGCCACTGCGCAGCCTGGAACTGGAAGTCACCGAAACCGGCCTGATGGAAGACATCAACACCGCCGCCCAGCACCTGCTCAGCCTGCGCCGCTCCGGCGCGCTGATCGCCATCGATGACTTCGGTACTGGCTACTCCTCACTGAGCTACCTGAAGAGCCTGCCGCTGGACAAGATCAAGATCGACAAGAGCTTCGTGCAGGACCTGCTGGAAGACGAAGACGATGCCACCATCGT